>JASHRR010001208.1 GCA_030037185.1 Xanthobacteraceae bacterium
GTCAACCGCAACATCAACTACACCAACATCTGCTACTTCCGTTGCAAGTTCTGCGCCTTTTCCAAAGGAAAGCTGGCGGAAAATCTGCGTGGGCGTCCTTACAATCTGGATCTTGGGCAGATACGACGCCGTAGCGAGGAGGCGTGGGATCGCGGCGCCACCGAGGTCTGCTTGCAGGGTGGGATTCACCCCGAATATACGGGCAAGACATATCTTGGCATTTGCCGGGCGATCAAAGACGTCGCGCCCGACCTTCACATTCACGCATTTTCACCGCTTGAGATCTGGCATGGCGCCGCAACGCTGAAACTGGATCTTGCGACGTACCTGAAGGAACTCAAGCAGGCGGGCCTAGACACGCTTCCCGGTACGGCCGCCGAAGTCTTGGATGACGAGGTTAGAACAATCATCTGCCCCGATAAGCCGACGACGGACCAGTGGATCCAAGTCATCGAAACCGCGCATCGAGTGGGATTGAGGACCACGTCAACCATCATGTACGGCCATATCGACGGACCCCGCCACTGGGCACGGCATCTCATCCGTCTGCGCCAGATTCAAGCGCGAACCGGAGGCATCACGGAGTTCGTTCCGCTTCCCTTCGTTTCCATGGAAGCTCCGATCTATTTGCTTGGCCGCTCGCGGAGCGGCCCAACGTTTCGCGAAGCGGTGCTCATGCACGCGGTCGCTCGTCTGGCGCTGCACCCGCTTATCGCGAACATCCAAGCCTCTTGGGTAAAGATGGGGCCTGACGGATTGAAAAGCTGTCTCAATGCGGGCGTCAATGACATCGGCGGTACGTTGATGAACGAAAGCATCAGCCGCGCGGCAGGTGCTACCCATGGTCAGGAAATGCCGCCAGAGGTGATGGAAGCCTTGGTCCGCTCGATGGGGCGAACGCCGCGACAGCGTACCACGCTCTACGGCGCGCCCACGAGCCGGCGCCAGCCGGCCACTTATTACGGCGCCGCTCCTGTCAAGGCGCTGAATCCGGCCACCGCTTGTGCGAGCGTTGTCGACGATTCGGCACAAGCCCGTTCTCCCCAGGCTGGGCAAGCCGGTCTGCGAATCTCAGTACCGCGGCAGCAAGCCTCTGACGATCGGCAAGATTGACCATCACAATGGGCTGGATATCTACTGGAAGCGTCAATTTGCTGGCCAGCTTGGAGTCGACGACGTCCACGACGTAGCCGTCGATGAGATCGCCGTAGTGGGCCGCCACGGTGGTCGCATCGACGGCAAGGCCGAGCTCCTTCATCATTTTTGCGGTCGGTCCCTTCACCGCCCGGCCGCCGACAATCGGCGACACCGCGACGATCGGCGCTGTCGTTTCGGTCAGCGCCTCCCTCAGGGACCGCAAGGCGAGAATGGGGTCGATGCTGACGAATGGGTTTGATGGGCAGATCACCACGGCACGCAGAGCTGGATTGCGCAGTGCCGACAGGATATCCGCGTGCGGGGTGGCCTGTCCGGCACCCTCAAAGCTGAAGCCGGTCACCACCGGCGCACACTGACGCCCGACGAAATAACGCTGGAAATCAATGGCGCCTTCGGTCGTATGAACTTTCGTCCGAACGCGATCATTTGTCATAGGCACGATGACGCTGAAAATGCCGAGCCGACGGGCGATGTCGGCGGTGATTGTCGAGAGCGTTTCCGAGCCGTTCAGCCGCCGCGTGCGCTCGAGGTGGATTGCAAGGTCGCGATCACCCAGCTTGAACCAGGTCTCGCCGCCGATTTCGGCAAGCGCCTGCATGAATGACCATGTCTCGTCGCGGCGCCCCCAGCCAGCCTGCGTGTTGTCGATCCCGGCCAGCACATAAGTCAGCGTGTCGATGTCGGGCGAGATATGAAGTCCAAGGTGCTCGAAATCGTCCCCGACGTTTGCCACCACATGGAGGCAGCCAGGTTCGAGAATTCGCGCCAGCCCCAGCACCAGCTTGGCGCCGCCGACTCCGCCGGACAGTGCAAGTACCGGCCGCTCGTCAATCGTTTGAACGCCAGCGAGGGTCATGGCGACGCTCGCGCCGACTGGAGGCCCGCAGCGACGGCAGCCTCAAGGCGCCAATGGCTTCCGCATCCCCAGCAGCAACGTGTCCTATCGGAACAGGTCTTCCGAGGCCGGACGAATAAGAGCGCTCGCCGGCATGTGTCGATCACTGACCGAAAAACCCGAAACCAGGACAACGGGATTTGCCTCATTGGCTTGCCCCATCAACAGCGAGGCGGCCGACGCCACCTCATCCGCAAAGCCCGTCTCAGTGGCCTCAAGTCGGCGTCCAAAGAGATCAGGGTGGCCGCGTAGGTCGTTCAGCGCAGAGATCCCGGCGGCACCAAGCGCAACGCCGACCGTACCACGACGCCAAGGGCGGCCGAAACTGTCGCTGACAATCACTCCGAGCTGTGCCCCATAGTGCGCCTGCAGGCTCACGCGCAGGCCCTCAGCTACGCCGTCGCAATCGGCCGGCAAACGCAGCACCAAGTCCTTTCCTGGTGGTGTGTCAAGATTGGAACGGTCAACGCCGGCAT
>JASHRR010001209.1 GCA_030037185.1 Xanthobacteraceae bacterium
CAAAAATGAGCGCGGGCCGCCGGGTGTTGTGGTCGGTCGACAACATGATCCGGTCAACCTCCATTTCGAGCATCCCAGCTAGGACACGAGTTTCGTTGGGATGGTCGGCCCATCAGGAGCACCGGGCAAAGGGCTGGGGTGGGCTGCATGCATTGCTTTTGCACGGAGAACACCAGTTTTGGAGCAGCGCGGCTAAGGTGGCTAGGATATGGACAAACGCAGCAGGCCCGCACCCGGAGCAGCACTTCATTTTCCCCCAGAGCGGCAATTTCCGGTGCGATGAGTTCGAAGCTGCATTTGGTTTGCTCCCTGGGCTGACTTCCTTAATCATGAGTTCGCCATCGACACGGATGCGCGTCGTTACATCCGGAGCAAAGTTTCGGTATTGCCGTGCGCGATTTTTTCCCTATCTGCGGGCGGAATCGGCAATCGATCCAGAAATGAGCGCGCGGCCCCCATGGACGCGTAAGGATGGTCGGCCGAGAACATGATCCGGTCAACGCCCATTTCGAGCAGGAGCGTAAGAAACGCTGGAGCGAAATTGAATCCGCTGAAGGTATAATGGAAATTCTCGCGGAGATAGGCGCTGATCGGCTTTTTAAGTCCAGTGATGGCAGGGTGCATATTGTCGAGTCGCTGGATCATGAAGGGAAGCGTCTCCCCGAGGTGACCTAGGATGAGCTGCAGTTTCGGGAACTGGTCGAACACGCCGCCAAGTATGATCCGCAAAGCATGGACGGCTGTTTCAATATGCCAGCCAAAGCCTGCGTTCGCGAACATGAATGTAACGTCGTTGGAAAAGCCTGCGTAAGACGCCTCGACCACGGCTTGCGGCGGCTGCGCCGGATGAAGGTAAAGCGGCACGTCCAGGGCCTCCGCGCTTTCGAAGATTGGCCAGAAGAAACGACCGTCAAGATAGCGGCCGCGGATGTGCCCGTTGATCATCGCTCCTTTGAAGCCAGCTCCGATACATCGCTCAAGCTCGTTGGCGGCGGCGCTTGGGTTAGGGGTTGGGAGAGCCGCGAAGCCAGCGAAACGGTTGGGATGCTGGCGCACGGCGTGGGCAACGTAGTCGTTGGCGTCGTGGGCAATCGCTATAGCTTCGCTAGACTCCAATTGCTCAGTGCCAGGGGCGGTGAGGGAGACGACTTGCATATCGATGCCCGCCTCGTCCATCTTTGCAATTCGATTCGTGCCGAGGTCCAGCAAGTCGGCAACCAGAGTAGCGGCGAATCCTCCGGCTGTCTTAGCTCTCTCTTCCAGCTCACGCCCTGGACCTTTCAAAAAGGCGGGTGTCGCATAGTGTTCTTCGAGCGTGATTTTCCGCATGTGCTGCCTAGCTATGTTCGTCGTTGAGGCCCTGCGCGCGAAGCACGCAGCGTTCGGGACAGAACCGAAGCTTACTCAGAACGGGTATGTATGCTTTGACACGCATCAAGGATCCGCCGGGAACATGGTGATGCCGATATCACGATCGAGGAGCAATCCACAGCCGGGACAAAAGAGCCTCAGGCGCTTCTCCGCTTGGTCACATTGTTGCGGGGCCCGTCCGGCGGAATTCGCCGCTGACCGGTTACCATGCTCGCGATCGTACCGTGTTAGCGGACGGTGTGATTGTTTATGCACTATGCGGGCCATGGTGGGGGTGGGCCGACGGCTTACGCGTTCCGAGTGCTGCTGCTCGTTCCGCATGCAGCAACGCCGAGCTTCTGCGTCCCGCGAGTCGATCGACTTCCTCGAGCTTCTCGATACCGGTCCATAGGTCGATTCAGGTTGATTCTCGACAGTCATTCCGCCGACTTCTCGAAGGAGACCAGCGCCCGGCCCGTGGCGTTCCCTTAACAGCGAGATACATGGCTCCACCTGGTTGCGGGCTTCTTTCCCGGGTTTGCCCATTCCGCCCTCCGCCACGCCCGTGTCACTATGAAATCTGGAACGCAAGGATTGCAACATGGCTGCGATGGACAAGATGAACCAGATGTTCGCCGAGCACTGCTGGCTCCCAGGTATTGGATTGAAAGAAGCGCAAACCGACGCGCGAAGAATATGTGGAGAGGTATCGGAAAACACCGAGTGGAGCTCAAAACTAGCGCTCCAGTGCTTACTAAAATTTAATACGTAGTTCAGCGCGCGCTTAAGGTAAGAAGTTACCATCAAACGTTCCCAGTGGGCTGCCAATCACATCCCAAAACACCTATCTGGAGCACATTCAACATGTTAACGAAAGCATCGCGTCTGGTGGGATTTCGCCTGCTGTCGAAGCAACGGATCGTCCTTCTCGCCACAGTGGCCGGCCTGTGCACCCTGAGTGTTGGCGAGGCTGGTCTCGTATCGAAGTCCGGTAGCATTTTAGTTTCCGTGGCCTCAGCGCAAACGTCGCAAGGTGCCGTCAGCTTCGCCGACATCGTGGACAAGGTGAAGCCCACCGTAATATCCGTCAAGGTGCAAATGAACCGCGGTGGCGACACCCGGAGATTCAACGGAGACAACCCACTGAGGAGCTCGCCATTCGAGGATTTCTTCCGCCGGCGTTTTGGTGAGGGCAGCCAGCATTTTGGCCAGCCGGACAGCGACGATCTTCCGCGGCAGCGGCCCCGGCAGTACGGGACTGCCCAAGGGTCGGGCTTCTTCGTCTCCGCTGACGGTTATGCTGTGACCAACAATCACGTCGTCGACAAGGCAGAGCGCGTCGAGGTAACGACTGACGACGGCAGAACCTACACGGCCCGGGTGGTGGGTACTGACTCGCGGACCGATTTGGCGCTAATCAAAGTCGACGGCGGCCATGATTTCCGGTTCGCGCATTTTGCCGATAGAAGCCCACGCATCGGCGACTGGGTTTTGGCTGTCGGCAATCCGTTCGGCCTCGGTGGCACGGTGACGGCAGGTATCGTGTCGGCGCGTGGGCGAAATATCGGTGCCGGTCCTTACAACGATTTCATTTAGATCGATGCTGCGGTCAACCGGGGCAACTCCGGCGGCCCGAGCTTCGATTTGAACGGCAACGTGATCGGCGTGAATACCGCAATCTACTCACCGTCCGGAGGGAATGTCGGCATTGCCTTTGCCATTCCGGCCGACACGGTCAAGACGGTGGTGGCCCAGTTGAAGGACGGTCGCGGCGTGGTCGCGCGCGGCTGGATCGGGGTGCAAATTCAGCCAGTCACTCCTGAAATGGCCGATAACCTTGGGATGGGGAATGCCCGCGGTGCGTTGGTTGCGGACGTGCAGGCGAAGAGCCCGGCCGAGAGAGCGGGCATCAAGGCGGGAGATGTAATTGTCTCCGCCAATGGCGAGGCTGTCGATGATGCGCGGTCGCTTGCACGACGCATCGGTTCCATGGCGCCAGGAACATCGGTCCGGCTTGCGGTAATTCGCAACGGCCAGGAGGAAACCCATACGGTGATGCTTGGCGAATTGCCGCCGGAGCGGCAAGCAAGCCGGGCTAGGTAACATAGGTAAGCGCGTGATGGTGGGGCTGGCGTGCCAATAGGCTCGTCCAGCCCCAGCCCCTATTCGTAAGGACACTTTGACGAAGTAATGAAAAGCGGATAAAGCGGCGCTATGCTCATAGAATGCATCGTGTGCTTGATGATCTGATCCCGCTTTCGGGAACAGCGATCCAAGCAGCGGAGGTCAGCGATCCCGCAGAGTCCGTCGCTAGAGGAATCTGCTCCCGATGCCATCCAACTTCATGGTACCGACTTTTGCTCAAATCGTAGGTATTGGCAGCGGCGCGCACAGGTCGAAGGATTCTGGCGTGCGGACCACCTTGAGGAGTCATTTGGGGAACCGACCGAATGCAGCATGACCGGAATGATTTTCACAAGGTCGGACAGCAATCCCAACGTTAAAGGTTCCGCGCGCAGCGCCTCTGGCAATCGCGGCTGGTAGCTGATGCATCCATTGCTCAAGTAGTTGAAGATGTTGAGGATTCTGTCGCACCATGTCGACTCGAACCTGTCCAACCCGGGTGGTTCGGGAGATTGGCGCTACGGAAGCGGACCGGCCCACTCCTACGGAAAACCCCTTAAGTATCTTCCCTTAGGGAAGTCCTCTTAAGAGCAATATCTGAATTTTATCCGAATTCGCCGCGGCTTACTCGTTGTGCATCAAGAACGCGGGAGCCCAGCCCATGTTGATGCAGACGCAGCTTCGCACCGTTTCGGCCAGTCAGACCCCTACGAATACGATCCCTTGCCCCGGCCGTGGCGGGTTCGGAGCCATGGAAGCGATGGGGAGTCATATGAAGTTCGGCCCCAACGAGGAGATTTTCGGCGAAGGCGAATCAGCCGAATATGTGTATAAAGTGATCAAGGGCGCGGTGCGAACCTATAAGATTCTCTGCGATGGCCGGCGTCAGATCGGCGGCTTCTACCTCCCGGGTGACATCTTTGGCCTCGAAATCGGTAAAGAACATCAGTTTTCCGCTGAGGCGATCAAGGACGTGACGGTGCTGGTGGTCAGGCGCACCGCTATCATCTCGCTGGCCGAGCGCGATTGTGACGCTGCCCGCGAACTGTGGTCCTTCACGGGACGTGAACTCAATCGCGTCCAGGGGCACTTGTTGCTTCTCGTCAAGAGTGCCCAACAACGCCTTGCTTCCTTCCTGCTCGAAATGTCCGCACGGCTCGCCGCCACCGATGCTATCGAGCTTCCGATGTCGCGCCAGGATATTGCCGACTATCTCGGGCTGACGATCGAGACGGTGTCACGCACCATGACGCAATTGGCCTCCGAGCACGCCATTGGCCTACCAAGCGCGCGTCGTATCGTGCTGCGCAACTCCGGCGCATTGCGCCGACTGAATGCCTGACCGTGGAATCACTTTCAGCCTTTGAAGAGCCGTCAGGAACGACGCCACGCTTCCTACTGCTCACTGGGAGTACCCATCTGAAGATCGTGCTCATTGCACTGATCGCTTCGATGGCGGTGAGCATGATAGGAATCGGGTGTCCAAAAAGGCTGGCGAGCTGCGCGTTTGCTGCTACCGGCAGAGCCGGGCGAACTCCACTGGCTATTAACTCCGGTGTGCAAAGGCGAGGCTTCGTCGCGACGATCGGCAAGGGCGATATTCACTGAGAGATAGCGGCACCTAATTTGACAGAGTCACACTCGCTGTTGGCTATGGCGGCTGTGATTTTGCCGCGGTGCGGAAACGGGATTGGATGGCGCCGAGCCGCCGCTGGTGACGTTCGTTGATCCGGCGCACCAGCGCCTCCTTGCCTTCGGGTTTGCGCGGCAAGGTCTCCTTGAGCATTTCAACGATATCGCGCGGCGAG
>JASHRR010000139.1 GCA_030037185.1 Xanthobacteraceae bacterium
AGTTGAAGGAACTAGAAGACGGTAAGGTTGACAACAACAGCCTCGACCAACGTAACCTGCGCAAGGACGGGTCGATCGTCTGGCTACGTCGGACCGTCAGCTGCGTGCGCCGCAGCGATGGATCAATCGACTATTTCGTAAGCGTGGTCGAGGACATTTCCTCGCGCAAACAGGCCGAGGAGCGGATTGAGCTGCTGATGCGTGAATCCCATCACCGCATCAAGAACATTCTCGGTCTCGTGCAGGCGGTTGCCCGCCAGACCGTGGCCAGGGAACCCGAACACTTCGTTGAGAGCTTCACTGAGCGCATCCAGGCGCTTGCGGCCAATCAGGACCTTCTGGTTAAGAACCAGTGGCAGGGGGCCGATGTCGAGGACCTTGTGCGGGTCCAACTCGCTCACTTTGCCGACCTGGTTGGTTCCCGCATTGCCGTGCACGGTCCGAGATTGCGCCTGAATGCTGGTGCCGCCCAGGCCGTCGGCCTTGCAGTTCACGAACTGGCGACAAATGCCGGTAAATACGGCGCACTCTCAACGGATGCTGGCCGCGTTGAGGTGAGCTGGCAGCTCAACGATGATACCTACACGATGGGCTGGATCGAGAGCAACGGACCGCCCGTTTCGCCACCGAGCCGCCGGGGCTTCGGCAGCACGGTCGTCGAGTCGATGGCGAAGCGCACTGTCGGCGGTGAGGTTGAGGCTGATTACGCTCCCTCAGGTTTCCGGTGGCACTTGACCTGCCCAGCAGTGAATGCGCTTGAGGCAACGGCGGACATTCACAAAAGTTGACGGAAACGGCACTGTGGCCATCAGCCCGTCCTACGTCCCGTTGCAATAAGAACCATGAAATCAGGAGGTCTGACCTTCCGCTGGACTGAAGAGCAGTGCTGGGGCCCGACCCGAACGAACGGTTGGCGTCAATCATCGGCAGCTCAGTGAGTATCGGCGCACTGTTGCGGTCGTTCGCCTGTGACCTGGTCCCGCTGCCGACAATGCAACATAGGCAAGCCTATTGTCTCGATTGGCAATTGCTTTGTCGATTATCGGTTTCGTGGTGGGTATCGCCCTCGAAGGTTATTGAACGAAGGCTGGGAACTGGTGCCTGCAGTTTTGGCGGTAGTGGATAATCGCTATTTTAGGCTGAAGGTCTATTATTCGTGCAACCGCTTTCCGACTAATACCAGCTATGATTGATTCGCGCCGGGGCCATGATTCATGGGGGCCGATGAATATGCCTGTTGGCGACGTGACTGTATGTTGTGCGTTCTGCAGCAAACGGCTGCCGACCTTGAATGGGGAATTGCAGGCTTGGCGTTCCCCAGATGGGCAATTCTTCTGCGACGAATTCTGTGCTGATGATTACGACGAAGCACGCTTTCGTAGACGCTCATCGGCATCTGCATCGCCGATGCAGGATGTAGGGGGATAGCCCCCCAGCCGGTCGGGCTTAACAGTGGCCCGACGACCTAATCGCAGATTGGGGAGCGCGTCTGCCCTTACGACGTCGGATCGCCTAAACATATTGCTGACAGTGCCAAACGTGGGCTCCGGCGGAAGGCAGTTTCTGATGCTGCATTCCAGTGGCAGCGGCGTCGGGCTGCCAGCCTATCCGCCATTGCGATAACCGATTTTGTCTTGCCAGACCAAAGCTGAAGGAGGCCGCCAATTACGGCGGCCTCAAGTCTGGGGAGGAACGCCCCGAAAAGGGCGTTTCCAGGCGTCCAAGGAGATGGACGTAATGCCATTGGCAACTTCTATGCCAATCTCGATTGTGGCACGGACTTGCCGTCGCCGAACGCCGCTGCTGCGGCCGGCGTTGGATTCCCGTGTGGGGGGTCCCTGCGCATCTCGCCCCACACGGGCTCCGGCACCTTGGTCGAGCGTCACCCCAAAGGGGCCGGGGCTTTCAGCCGGATTGAAGGTACTTACCTTGCGGTAGATACTTGCCGCATGGCCATCAGGATTAATCGTCTTCCGGCC
Organism: Xanthobacteraceae bacterium; assembly: GCA_030037185.1. The sequence continues at coordinate 1,980 of JASHRR010000139.1, forward strand.
GGCTTCGTCATTCCTGCCCAACCGGTCCTAGCGTCAAAACCGCCCTCCGGCGCCAATTGGGTCCACGAAATCAAACATGACGGCTACCGAATTATGGTCCGCCGGGACGGCCCCACAGTGCGGCTTTACAGCCGCAACGCCTATGATTGGACTGTGCGACTGTCAGCCATTGCGGCTGCTGCTGAGCAGATCAAGGCCAAGAGCTTCACGATTGATGGCGAGGCGGTTGTGCTCGGTCCTGACGGCTTGTCACGGTTCGAGGAGTTGTCCCGTCGTGAAGCCGCTCGAACCGCGATCCTCTACGCCTTCGACCTTATCGAGCATGACGGCGAGGACCTGCGCAAGCGGCCGCTCCTTGACCGGAAGTCTGCGCTGGCGCGGCTGTTGCGCGACACTGAAGCGGTTATCCTGCTGAACAAACACATTGCCGAAGATGGGCCTACGGTGTTCGCCCATGCGTGCCAGCTTGGGGCCGAGGGCATTGTTTCCAAAAGGGTGGACGGTACCTATCGATCCGGCCCAAGCCGTGTGTGGATCAAGGTCCGCAATCCGGCCAGCACGGCGGTGCAGCGGGAGCGAGGCGAGATCTGGAATCGACGCCCCAGGCAGCCAGCGGTGAAGCGATGACCCGCCGTAAGGGCGAAATCACCTGCAATGATCTCAAACGCAAATGGCCGCGTCACGTGTCGCTTCCGGCCGAAAAGGTGTAGGACCCAGTGAACAGACAGGCGATATCTTGCGCTGCCGGTGTCCTATCGGCGGCGCAGGTGACGTACTCCATACGCCGCGATGACACTGACTTCGAGGTGTTCTGCTTTGCTAAGTCGCCGAACGCTTTGCACGGAGGCGGTTTGAGGCTGTTGTCTTTTGCGACTTTCCGGCCAAGAATGCGCCGGCATAGTCATTGTTGGCGGTTGCCGCTCCACCGCCTATGAACAGCGGTCCCGATCTCCCGCGGCAATACGGGACGGGAGACCGGGACCTTGCTCTCGTAATGGAGAGCAGGTCGAACTTGTAAGTAGATCACGTATTGACTGTGTCCCCCGTATAGGGGACATTGACGTGTTTTTTTAAAGGGCTTGATTAGCCAAGAGATTCAATGCTCAAGCGGCCTCGATGGCACGCTCGGCAAGGAAGCCGGCGGCGCATCGGTCAAGGTCCGGGTGGGTGGCAAGCCGCAATGCTAAAAGTAATGGCGAGCCGTCGGTTCGGCGCCGGATGGCCGCACGTAGGACGGGCAAACGATAAGCCGGCGAAATCACCCGTGCTTACCTCCGGCGAGAAGAACCAAACAATGGGGCGAGGAATCGCAATGATCGATGAGTCTGACAGGCTGATTGGCCTAATCTATGAGGGAATTGCGGATGACGTTCATTGGGGCGCTGCGCTCGAACGAGTTGCAGCGTTTGTAGGAGCTATCGGTATCGGGCTAGGAATGCAGGATATGGAGTCCCACCAGTTCCGCGGGCTAGCGAGTCGCGGCATTGATTTAGACTTGTCTGATAGGTATCGGCGCCTCGCGCCGACCAACAAAATATGGATTGAGATCGGACGGCGTCGTCAACCACTAACCGATCGGATGGTGATGCCGAAGGCGGACTTTCTTCGAAGCGAGCTTTACGCGGATTGGTTCAGGCCGCAAGGGTTCCAAGGCGTGATGGCGGCTCCGGCGCTATTCAAGAACAAGGCCTCAGCCGTCCTTGTGACATTTCGGGACAGGCGACGTGAGGATTTTGAACACGCCGACCTTAAGAAGATTAGGGGCCTTGCCTACCATTTCGGTCAAGCGTTGAGTATGCGCGTAGACCGCGAACGAGCGGAGCAAGAGTTTGCCGCTGCAAAGATGGTTCTGGATGGAATTCCTGACGCCATTCTATTTGTTGATCGTATTGCGCGGCTACAGCATGTAAATACAGTAGGTCGGATCACTTTAGATAAAGGCACTGTAATACGAAGGTTGCGTAACGGTCGACTCGAAATCCGAGACCGGCAGGCCGATCAATTGTTGACAGCTATGATATCAGATGCGCGGGGCGGCGAGATCCGCTTGGCAGGGTACGAATTAGGAAGGTTTGTAATCCGAGTACAGCCTTGCATGAGAGGTCCGGGCGGCAGCGACACAGGGGTTATGATTATCAGAATTACTGATCTCAATCGAAAGGGCGAACCACCAACGGCGGTTCGAGTGCATGAACGACTTGGGTTGTCCCTTCGACAGTCTGAAGTCATTGTCGAGTTGGCAAGAGGCGGCACCGAGGCGACGGTAGCGCAGAAGCTCGGCATCAAGGGATCAACTGTGCATGAGCACATCCGTCGGGTCTATGACAGGCTTGAAGTTAGAAACAGGGCTGAGCTAATCGCGCTGCTTTCCAAGCTTTAGGTTAGACCCGTAGTGCACTGATCGACAAATCGAGACGATCTTCTCTTCGCTACCGGCCGCCGCTTCACGCTCCAATTGCCGCTACCGGTGCGCTGCCGGTCTGCTATCGGCGGCGCCGCCCCCATGCGCCGCGATGACAGCGACTTCGTGGTGTTCAGCTTCTCCAAGTCAGAAGACGCGGAGGCCTTTGCGGAGCACTTCGGTGGGAAGCGGCTGCCGGTGACCTGGCAGTGACCCCGAAAGCAGGCGGGGAGACCCTGAAGGCTGCCTTTTGATTGCCACGGAGTCGACCTGCTCGATGTTGAGTGCCCCGCGCAGGAAGGCTCGCTTAGCATAGCCGGCCTCCCAGATGTTGAGCGCCGCGGGGCAGTCAATGCAGGTACATCCGCATTTCTGCCGATGTCATCGCCAACTGAAACTCAGCCGTCAGCCGGCTCAATTCGGCTTCCAGCAGGGCTATCCGTTCCCCCCGGGGGGCAATTCGCGGGGCCATACCAGCGGGCCAACTTCCATGACAGAGCCAGTCTCGTCATCACCACCATGCCGCTCTTGCGCGCGCGTAGTTACGGTGAACCCCAGCCGTGGCGGTAGAGGTGGAGCGCGGCAGCGCACCTTGCGGAACCGATCGGGTGTAGCTGCCTCGCGATGTTGCTTGCCGGGGCGACCCGTGAAAGGACCTTGTGGGCCACCGGCATCATGGCCCCGCCTTCTAGTCCGCTCCAGGCTGATATTCGTTCCGGGTGCCGCCGCCAAATCGCCCACATTATATGGGCAACCCTAGATAGTAGCGTGGCTATCGCGATCCTGGCGTGGAGAGGGAACGCATGCTGTCCGACAAATTATGGCAAATCGTGAGGCCCGTCGATTGGCACGTAATGACTGACGAATACAAGGCGTTGGCGATCGGCACATTTGTGATCGCGGCGATCCTAATATGGAATAGAACTCGGATCCTGAAGCGAATGCGCACAATTGAGAGCCGACTGGATAAAATAGAAAAGGAAATCGATATGTTGAAAATGCAAGAAACCCGCCGGTTCTTGACTGAGCTGAACGTGAAACCCGAAGCGGGTGGTGCTGTTGCAGCGCTGGCGACGTCGCCTTCCACTACGCCTCCCTAGACCTACTCGGGCGGCGGCGAGCTCAACTGCAATCCTCCACCAATATTGAACAGCAACATAGCGCAACGATTAGGATCATCAAATCGATGTCCGTCCACGTTCGGCGCAGGCCGACTCGGCGGCGGTCCGTGGGGTGGGTCCGTGGCCACTCTTTGCTTCCGATGACAGTCTTGACGCTAACCCGCTTTCGGCTTCGCGCGGCTACCCAAGCTTAGTGCCGCGCGAATCCTACAATGACCCAACCCAACCCTCCAAAGATTCCGCACACTGCGAGGCACGCCGCGCCAGTAATTCCAAGGCCGATCGCAATCGTGAGCGCCGCGGAACGACCGCCTCAGTATTGAAGCGTGATGGTGGCGCAAGTCCTACCTTGGCATCGGTGAGAAGCCGGCCCTTCGGTAGAGGGATCAAGTCATCGAACATGCCTGGTTTGGGCGGGCGGCTTAACTACTTCGGGCGCCTTTTGGGCTAGGTATTCGTCTGGATCGAAGGGCTTTGACGGGTCAAATGGGGGAATGTTGGCCCTTCCAACTAGAGTGCCCGGCCATTGAGTGGCGTATTTATAATCGTTGAAGGCAACACTCGCTGTCACCGCAAGGCCCCCAATACCGCGCCGCGACAATCCGGTAGTCGGCATTGCCGGCGTGAAGATTCCGAAAACGCGTGGCTATCACACGTGGGAGGACCATGAGATCGCCCAGTATCGCGCCCATTGCCCGCTTGGGACGCAAGAGCGCCTCGTGATGGAATTTGCCCTGGAAGCCGTCTCCAGGCGTGTCGAGGTCCTTCGCCTGGGCCCGCAGCATGTCCGTGATGGCCGGATTCGCATTGAGCGCGTGAAGGGCAGTCGCGAAGTGGACATCCCGCTGACGCCCGAGCTTGCGGCCGCGATTGACGCCATGCGGAAAGTTCATCTCACGTTCATTGTCAGCCAATGGGGCAAGCCGTACACGGCGGACGCCCTTGGTAAGCTGTTCGGTCGCTGGGCGACTGAGGCAGGCCTGCCGAAGCGCTGCCGCCTTCACGGCCTCAAAAAAAGCGGCATGCGGCGCCTGGCGGAATCCGGCGGCACCACGCACGAGCTGATGGCGATCTCAGGCCACATGACCCTGTCTGAGGTACAGCGCTACACCGAAGATGCCGACCGCAAGAAGCTCGCCGACAGCGGCGTCAAGAAACGCACCGAGAACGCCGAACTGGCAAACCTGGGTGCCCACAAGCGGCAAACCAGTAGCTAATATGTTGACAATACTAAACCTCTTCTTCCTCGCCGTACCCCATCATGTGCAACGGCTGGGCCGATAGGCCGCGGGTCCGGCACCAATACACCAGCCCCTCTTCGGCGCCGTGCGTGACCCAGACCTCGGATGCGCCCGTGGCCGCGATCGCCGCGGTCAATCCATTCCAATCGCAATGATCCGAGATCACCAGCGGCAGGGCAATGCCGCGCTGGCGGGCGCGCGCCCTTATCCGCATCCACCCGGACGCAAAGGCGGTAACCGGATCCGGAAAGCGGCGCGACCAGCGGTCGTGCAAAGCCGCGGGCGGGCAGATCGCGATCGCGCCGGCGAGCCTGCTTCGCTCGGCATCGCGGGCGAGGCGGAGTTCGCCGAGGTCGATGCGGGTCGCATAGTAACGCGTGATGGCCTCGAGCGCTCCGTGCAGATAGATCGGCCGGTGATAACCGGCGGCGCGCAGCAGCGCGATGAGGCGCTGCGCTTTGCCGAGCGAATAAGCGCCGATGATATGAGCGCGCTCGGGAAACAGCGCCACCGACCGCCCTAGCCTGTCGATCTCAGCCTGCGGATCGCCGTGGCGAAACACCGGCAGCCCGAACGTTGCTTCGGTGATAAAGACGTCGCAGCGCACCGGCGCGAAGGGCCGACAGGTTGGATCGGCAACGTCCTTGTAGTCCCCCGACGCCACCGCCCGCAGGCCGCCGGCCTGCACGAGAATTTGCGCGGAGCCCAGCACGTGGCCGGCCGGATGAAAACTCACCGTCACGCCGTCAAGGTACAGTGGCTCACCGTACCGGGCGGGCTGGACGGCGCCGGCGAAATTTTCACCGTACCGCAGCCGCATGAGGTCGAGCGTCTCCGGTGTCGCCAGAACGGCGTCATGCCCCGGCCGCGCGTGGTCGGCATGGGCGTGGGTGATCAACGCGCGTGCCACCGGCCGGATCGGGTCGATATGGAAACGGCCCGGCGGGCAACACAAGCCGGCCGGCGTGAGAGCGAGCAGTTCCTCAGCGCGCATGGTCGAGAGATATGCCACAGAGGGACGCTCGCGAGGACCCCGAGTTCTCCCCGCAGGCGGCAGGTCGGCGCGCTCGACATCCGCCGCTTCGCCCGATCCGTCTGGCGCGTCTCTGGCACGCCCGGACATCGCTCGACCCTGAACCATTCGGCCGCTGGTTCGCGGCCGCGGGCCGGCTCACACTGTGATCGGCCCGACCGGCTCAACATTTCGCGCTCAGACTCGCGCCCCTTGGGATCGGAGCGTCACCGCCGCAACGCTCATCGCGGTCGCCCCACGTCGGCAGGCGGCGACCTCCGCGGGCCGGGGCAAATCAACTCAAGGGATAAGAGGTTTGCAATCTCGATTGCGCCCTTGAAGGTCTTGCCGCTCTCGTGTGCCTCGCCATGCCATGATCATTGCGCAGCGCCAATCGCTGATGTTTTTTGGCCCTCAATTCCGCGTGCTGGGCATTCGGCTCGACGCGGTGAGCCGCGTACTCTCTGCCGTCAATCGGCGCAACATGCGGCGCGTCGCGATCGCGATAAGGTCTGCCGATTCCAAGCTCTTTTTCGTGGGTATCGATCCATCTCCACAATTGCTCGCTGGAGGCCCACCGCTCTGTGCGGGTCTCGCCCTTTACGCTGACGATATCGGCCGCCAGACCGTGACCATAGCCGCCGCGGAAGCTCCCGCCATGATAGGACCTATCGGTCCTGGCCTTCTGGCCCGCCGCGATGGTTTGCCGATAATCGTCGCGAAATCCGCTCGTTATCCCTGGGAGCAGGCCGGCCTCATCAAGGGCGCGCAAGGCATGATAGAGGGTGACCCTGAAATTCGCGTCCATGCCGCCGATCACGTAATCCGCAGGAGACATCCCAGCCCTTGCAGCGGCTTTTGGATCCTTCCACGCGAAATCCTCGTCTACGAGTTTGGTAATCGTTTTGGTAACGATCCTCGTCCTCCCCCTGCGTTGAACCGACACCTTGATCTGTTCCGGCACCGCGACGGTGTCGGTTTTTGGCGCTCGCTGGTACAGCGACCACAGGTAGCGGTCGATGCAAATCTGCGCCACCATGCACTCATCGACGCTATCAATTTCACGCATATCGATCGAACTCGTCTCGGCCGAACCGGTGCCGGCAGAAGCGGCGGTCGCGTCTGCTTGCGCGACCGCCGCCCCCGCAAAGAGCAGCATTGCAAAGTTGCCGTATACGCAAGCGTAGAGCGCCCGTAAGAGATTCATCCCCTTGCCCACCTCATTCATGGTGCGGGTAAAATCGCCCGTATTGCCAGTCTACTATGCGGTAGGATGAACCCACGATGAACGATCAGCGTGCGAGCCGGCCTTCCAACGCCTTGCGGCGCGAAACGCCACGAGGCGTTCGGCGGCGGCTTGGGAACCGAAGGTGGGATCGCCGGCACGCAGTGAGGTGGCTGAGTTCATCACCGGCCAAAGGCCGGCGGCTCAATCCGGGCCGCCGGCCAGGCGATTTGCGTCAATCGCGCCTGAACACGACCGACGCCAGCCAGCCTGTCATGACCGCCATCATGGCGCTAACCACGCCGTAAGCAAGGCCGTGATCCACCGCGGCGCCCGCGATGAAGCGCTCGACGCCGACCGTCACGATCTCGAACGCCGAATCAGTTCGTGCAATCACGGCGCCGCCGGCGAACAGTTTGATGTCGACATCGTAGTTGCCAACTGGCGCTTCGGCCGGCACGAAAATCGTGGCGCGATAAAGGGTGGGAGTGAGGAACGTTACCCCGTTGGTCGTCTCGCCGTAAAGATGGCGCTCTTGCTTGATACGCACGAAGGCCTGGCGGAACGGATTATTCGGACCCACGTTGGCGAGGTCAGGCCCGGTTTGCTGGTGTAGCGGCATATCGGCAATGCCGATCTGCTCACGATGCAGCGTCTCGGCGTCGGCAATGCTTGCGAATGGCCGGGTTGAAAGCACCTCCAGGAAGGACGGGGCGTCGACAAAGGTCCGCGATTCTGCGTTCATCCATATGCCGAACACGCGTCCCTTGCGCAGAGCCACCACCGACTCGCGCGGACCGGTCACCGTCGCGACAATATCGTAGCGATCGCTGTGTGGCACCGTCGGCTGATCGTTCTCTACGGTTCCAAACAGCGTAAGCTCGACGCCCGTGAAGTTCGAAGTGATCTGGACGATATGGTTCGACAGGGACGAAACGAGGCGTGGTGCGCCCGCTGACTGGAGCGTCAGCGCGAACAGCCATGCGACCGCGCACACCACCCGGATCTGCGGTCGACAGGTCGGCCTCATAGCCCCTCCCCCGCCGTGCGAATCGAGTAGAGTTCGCTCGGCGTCACGATCAGGTCGAAGGCGAATCGCAATCCGACCGCAAGCACAAGGATTCCGAGTAAAAGGCGCAGGCGCTCGCTGCGCATCTTCTGGCCGGCTCGGGCGCCGAATTGAGCTCCCGTCACCCCGCCCACCATCAGGATGAGGGCCAGCACCGCGTCGACAAGGTGGTTGGTGGCGGCATGCAGAATCGTTGCGGACGCCATGGTGATCAAAGTCAGCACCATCGACGTGCCGATAACCACGCTGGTGGGTACGCGCAGGAAGTAGATCAACATCGGAACCAGCAGAAAGCCCCCGCCGATGCCCATGATGGCGCCGATGAACCCCATGATGAACCCGATCGCACAGACCGGGATCGCGGACACGTATATTTTCGATTGCTTGAACCTGATTTTCAGCGGCAGACCGTGGATCCAAGTATGGCTGCCCGGGCGGCGCAGTTCCACCGGCTTACCTTGACGCGCCCGCAGGATTGCCCGCAATCCCTCGGCCACCATCATGGCGCCGACCGACCCGAGCAAAAGCAAGTAGGAAATCGAAATGACGATGTCGAGGTGCCCGAGCTGGCGCAGAGCCGTGAACAGTAAGACCCCCGCTACCGTCCCGATAATGCCGCCGGCGAGCAGCATCAGCGCGAGCGCAATGTCGATCGCGCGGCGGCGCCAGTACGCCACGGCGCCGGAGAACGAGGAAGCGGCAATGTGGGTCGACACGGTCGCGACCGCGACGGCAGGCGAAATTCCAATAAAAATCAGCAACGGCGTCATCAGAAATCCGCCGCCGATGCCGAACATGCCGGAAATGAAGCCGACCGCGAGCCCCATTCCTAACAGCAAGAATACGTTGACCGGCAGGTCTGCGATCGGGAGATAGATTTCCACAATCGATTGGCCTTAAATTAAGCTACTGTACTTGCATGATAATTCGACCAACCCTCTCTTGGTTCTGTAGGGATATTCTGTAGCGCCGCTGGCGCACGGCAGCAAGCCAGCTGTCAATCAAGCAGCCATAGGGCCTCGCAGCCCCTCCGGGGTGCAAAGGGGTCGCGAGCAACAGCTGGCGCTAGCAAGACATGCGCCAGATGCTCATCCTTGATACCGCCAAAAGCTTAGCAAGCTCTGCCTGTTCCAGCGCCAGTACCCGCGCGCTTGGCGAGGACGTGAACGCAGGCGGCTCGGCGACGACGAGCCGAATGGTCGTTCCAGATCCCCCGCCCCCCACAACTATTGTTCGGAACCGATCCGAACCTTGTCGGGCCCTTGAGAGGCCGCTCGCGGCCTGACCCGGATGCAAAGGTAGTGCGCACGGCCACCGACTCTGAGGGCGGAATCTGTGTTTCGGCGGCGTCAGTATGTGACGGTCGTGATGGCGGGCCTTGAGGCATGGTGACCTGTGGGCCAGCGATGAGTCGGCCGGGTCAACTGTCGGCAGCTGCGAGCTCAGCAACTTTGAGCCTCCGGGGGTCCGGGGGCAAGCCATCGTCAAGGCTAAAGGCCGCCGACAAGCCGGCCCATGCAACGATCCATGAAAGCAGCCGATTCCGGTCCAAATGCGCCGTCTCTGCGATGACGCTTGCCTGCCGCGTCAATCGGCCCGGTGCGGTCGCCGTCTCTTCATCGGGGTTACAAAGGATATTGGCGTAATCGAAATACCTTTCTCCGATGAGCCCCTTTGGGTCGATGGCGAGCCAACCGCGCGAGCCGAACTGCAGCACGTTGCCGTGGTGCATGTCGCCATGCAGCACTACGATTTCACGCTGGGTTTTCAGTAGGTTTGACGCAGCGGTGGCCGCGACACGCAGAACTGCGCCGTGTGCGTCGGCAGCTTGGTAGAGCGGTTCAAACCAGTGCGTAAGAGGAACCAACTCGGGGAGAGGCCGATTTCTCGGCGCGTGCAGTTGCTCCAATACTGCGCAAATTATTCGGCTGGCTTCGTCATCGCGACCGTTGCGAGTAAGATCGGCCAGAGATATCCCGCCCTGGGCCCGTTCCATAAGCAGCGCATCGCCGCCGTGCGCCAGCACTGGCGCTGCGCCCCACCCCTCCCACCAAATCATCAAAAGGCCGCCGCGCTTCTCCTCGTCGAGGACCGCTATCTTGAGCATGGCGGGCAGGCCATTCACGCGTACCGGCAGAAGTTTGCTGGTTGCGGTGATAACAGGCTTGCCGTCCGGCTTGAGGCCCCACCGCTCGAGATAGTCGTCAAACATCGGCCACGCCTACCCGCTGCGAAAGGTAATTTTTACCCCGATCAAGTCCATGCCACTTCGGTAAACCCCACTCGCTGCCAGGCACAGCCGCACGAGGCGGGTAGGGCCATCCGCAGATGATCGAATGTCGGACATCGTCAATGCCTGAAGCAGTCGGGTGAAAAGGTCCAACTTGGCACTGCCAAATCGCGGCGCATGTAGAACTTGCGTGCGTCGTCGTGGGTGGTCCGAAACCCGAGCCGCTGGTAAAGCCGCAGGGCGGGATTTGTCTTGACCACCGCGAGGGTGATCGCCTGACCGGCGCTGGCAGCTTCCTCGATCAGTCGTTTCACCAGTTCGGTGCCAATGCCCTGGCCCCGCAAACTTTTGTCCACGAACAGCTGGCCGAGAAATAGCGCATCGTCTTTAACGAAGCTCTGTAACCAACCGATATCCGCGCCATCGAGGGTGACAATCCGAACCTGCGTCACGTCCCAGCGCTGGCGAAAGCCGGCGCTGTGGGCAGCCATATCGAGGTTCAGCTCTTGGATGATATTCTCCATTCCTTCGAAATAAAGACGCGCGCAATAATCGAAGTCTTCGCCGTGTGCTGGTCTGAGGACGATCCGGTTCGCCCACATGCCGAGCATCTTCTCGTAAACTATTTCATACGGGGCAAAGCCAGCACGTTCATAGCTCGCCCGTGCAGACTTGTTCTCGATAAGCGAATTGATGCGTATGCGTGCGATGCCAAAGCCGGCAAGATGTCGCTCAATTTCCTTGAGAAGTCGTGTTGCGATCCGGCGACCGCGAAAGACCGGCATAACACAAACATCAGAAATGTAGCCGACACGATTGGAATCTGGCGTTTCGCCGATGTTCTGGCTCTGTTCGATCCAGCCGGCGACGAAGCCTGCGAAAATAGAATTGCTATCCGCCACGAGGACAGCCCCGCAGCTGTTGGCTCTGCCGAGCATCCAATCCAGGTAGGCATCCGCGACTTGCTCGCCAGGCAGGCGCGTTGAGTGCTGCAAACGCTCATAGTCTTGCAGCTCGATGATCGCTCGTCGTAGGTGCGACCGATCAGCGGCAGTGGCCGGACGGATGATCAAATTTTCAGTCATGACACGCGGTTCTGTGCGTGAGAGAGCAACATCTCGATGGAAGCTGCGTGTGATGAAGCTCAGTTCGGTCGACATCACCATGTCGCGGGGTCGCGGATGTCACCGTACCAGACTGCACGTACCTGGTCCTGGCACCAGTGGACGGAAGGATCAGCGCCAGCCATCGGCGGCCGATGTGGGGGCATCCCTCCGAAAGTCGCCGCGACCCCGCGAACGCGCTCGGAGTCAAAGAGCTTCGCACCCTCGACCTTCCGCAGGGGGAGGATGAGGGCGGGCTCTACCCCCTTCGTATGTGGCGCACACGGGCGGGGCGCTACTTTCCCGTAAAACGCTCTGGTGAAACGAGTGGCTTCGATTTTATTGTCGCCGTTGTGACCCCCTGGTCCCAGCCGCCGGCCGGCACGTTGATGGCGGTCGCTGCGTCGGGTTGTGGCACAGCCACGAAAGACTCTACGTTCAGTTTGGCGTTTTCAAGCTGCTTCGGATCAAGCCGCACGGCGACCTCGTCGCGCTTGTGAGCGGCCTCCTTATCGCCGCCTTTTGCGGCCAGCGCGAACCATTTGTAGGATTCCGCAAAGTTGCGCTCGACGCCGAGACCGCGCGCGTACAGGATCGCCAGATCGTATTGGCTATCGACCACGCCGTAGGCGGCCGCCTTGCGGAACCATTGGGATGCGAGCGCATAGTCCGGCTTGCCGTCAACGCCTGCGGCGTAAAGCGCCGCGAGATTATACATCGCCTTGGCATGCCCCTTGGCGGCGGCCGCGGCATAAAGGCGGCGCGCCTCCATGAGGTCTTTGTCAACTCCAAGGCCCTTTTGGTACATGGTGGCGAGACGGAATTGAGCGGGCACCAAGCCGCCTCGCGCCGCACGCTCCAGCCACGCGGCGGCCTTGGC
>JASHRR010000140.1 GCA_030037185.1 Xanthobacteraceae bacterium
CAATCGCCGCCTCCTTAATCCATCTCTTTCCGAGAGGTATTGGGAAGTCGGCTTGTATTTCCCGAGTCAGTCTCATCAGACGACTACAGACTCGTTGAGCTCAAGTCGATCGGCGTTCAAGTCGATTTTGCGGTTGGTGAGCACTTGGGGATGTCAGTTGTCCGAGATGGCGACTCTACGGCCAGATGAGCCGCGACCCGGATCCTTCCAGTTTCGACCAGGAGGGAGATCACTGTCCTAAGTGAGGCGTGGCGGGTTTCGCAGTGACAGGCGATCCCAGGGGCCGTCCCACTCACAAGGTCTGCCCTTGGTTCGGAATGATGTCAGATCGTCGGCGACCGACAGGCTGACATAGATATTGATTCCCTCATTGGTATCCACGCCCGCCGGGCCGGAGCTGTGGCGGCACAAATTGGCGGTATCGGGAACCAGATAGATGGGAATGCGATTGCCGCCCATCTCGATGTCATCGTGCCGCGTACCCGATGCGTCATAGAGGAAATGCGTCCTGCGCCACGCCTGCACCATCTCCACCGTGATCTGCCCGTAATTCTGCCGGATGAGAGTCATGAGAGTCCAAAAGCGGGTGCCGGTGCCGTTGAGCCCGAAATGGGTGGGGTTCTGTGCGCCGTTCCCGTGCCGGCTCATGGGATGATCGGGGTCATGCCCGTTGTCCTCGGTGTAGCTGTCCTTCGCTTCGACATTGTTCGTGGAGACGACATAGTGCCTGCCTTTCTCCCCCATGTCACCTGGGACTCGGACGGCGTAACGCGCCACCCCCTTTTCATCGGCGGGAATGCTCTCGACGACGAACGCCTCGTGACGGTCGGAAACGACCCAGTTCGCGCCGCGGGTGCATTTCCCGATGACGATTTTATGGCCGGATTTGGCTCGATATTCGGGGCGGCCGACCGTGAGAAGCTCAACAGCATGCCTGGCCGAACCGGCGAAGGCTGCGGCGTAAAAGTTCCCCAACTGCCAGTCCAGACCGGGCCTGCGATAGCCGGAGAACGGAGCCTCCCGAGTCGGCCCGAGAATGCCCAGACTTCCGCCGGCATATCCGCTCACGGTCACGCCGCGATCGTTCTGCGCATGCTCGCTGCCAATCTCGCCTGCAGAGTCGGTGACGGTGAAGCGATGGGCATGTGGGTCGGTGGGAACGACGATGAAAGTGACCAGATATTCCTGGGGGAAAAAGTGCTGGTCCTCTGAGCTGACATGAATGGCTTTGCCATCGCGCGTGGCGGAGCCGAGAATCACCGCGCCGCTGCAGCAGTGGATGTCATCGCCGGCCGATGCCAGCTCCGCCGTCGAAGAGACGGGCGGCTTTCCCTGAAGGCCGAAATAGCTGTTGATCATCAGGATTTTGTTGAAATGGCTCAGTTCGCTCGGAAAGGCGGAGGCGGAAAGCTCCGCCGCCGCGCCGTCGGCGATGCCGTGCATCATTTCCAGCGCTTCCGGGACCAGAAATTCGTAGTAGCGTTCCTGCTGGGCTAAATAAGCGGTGATGATTTCACTGCTGCCCTGCACCGGCAGAATCTCCCGGTACCACCCCTCATAGACCAACCGGATGAGGTCGCCGGCCCGTTCGCCATACTGCCTGCCGATTTGATACCAGGAACCGTGCAGTTCACCGAGATAACGCGGATGCGGTTCATAGGCGGGATAGCCCGGAGCGAGAAAATATTCGCCCAGTTTCCGGTTGTTGCCGGTCCACTCGGGAGGCGTGGGGTAGTTGCCGGCAGGCGGAGGGGTTGCGGATAATGCGAGGCTCTCGAGGGGATCGGCGGCCAGAGCCATGGCGCCAGCCGATGCGGCGAGCCTGAGCCATGCTCTGCGGCTCAGTCCTGAAGCAGCATTGCCTTGATCCAAGCTGTCTGCGCTATCCTTCGCTGCTTTCCAGCCTTTCGTCATGTTTGATCTCCTCGGCCAGATTGCTCGCCAGTCTATGAATTATAGCGCCACCGAGATTGCGCTCATGCGCGTCTGGTAGTCATCAATTAAAGCCTTAGGGCGTCAGCTGGAGCGAAGGTTAGGGTGAGGACGGTGATGTCGTCCTCCTGGCCGAATTGCTGGGCGGCGGCCGCGATGGCTTCAGCGGACTGCGTGCTGAGGGCGCGGGTTCGGTCGAAGCCGAAGAGCTCGCCCTGGGCGTTGCGGGCTTCGACGACGCCGTCGGAGAGAAAGGTGAGGGAGCCGGCGGGATGCAGGCAGAAGCTGCATTCCTCCCAGGCGGCGGCCGGGTCGAGGCCGAGGGGCAGGCCGGCGGGGATCGGCGCCTCCGCACCGTCCAGGTAAGGAGGCAGGTGACCGGCGTTGGCGAGGGTGACTTGTCCGGCATCGGTGATGGCGGCGGCGCAACAGGTGACAAATCCGCCCTGCATCTGGCCGAGGAGGCCGCGATTCAGGTCGGCGAGAATGCGGGAGGGCGGCAGCGAGGGCATGGTGCGGAGAGCGCCCATGACGGAGTTGACGGTCATCGCGGCGCGCAGACCTTTACCGCTGACATCGCCCAGCACGACGAGGATGCCGCCGTCCGCTTCAGGACGGACATAGAAGAAGTCTCCGCCGACATGGCGGGCGGGAGCGTACACGCTCTGGATGCGAAAGCCGGGAAGACTGACGCCCGGGGAGACCAGCCGCTGCTGCAGTTCGCGGGCGGCCTCGAACTCAGCCTGGAGTGCGTCACGGGCGCGCCACTCCTTCCAGGCCTGATGGGCCAGGATGGCGGTGAGGCAGAAGCCGGCGAGAAAGAACGCCAGATCGAAGAGATCGGCGCTCTGCGCCGTGTTGCGAAAGCCCTCGCTCAGGGAGGCCGCAGGTACGAGGAGCATGGCAAAGGCGATGAGACGCTTCTGGCGCCTGACGAAGATGACCCAGAGATTGGCGAGGACGGTGAGGCAGTTGAACGCCTGCAGGCTGACGCGGTAACCGACCAGCGAGAGCGCAACCGCCGCAGAGGGCCTGACCGGCGTGAACGCAATGAGGACACCGATATTGAAAAGCGCCATGGCAACGTAGGTAAGGCGCTTGAACCAGACATCGCGGAGGCCGTTGAGGCGCCAGATGAATTCGATAGTGACGACCATCGCGGGGAGCTGACTGAGGACCTGGAACCAGACGCAGTGGGTTTCCGACATCACCAGGAAGCGAGCGTCAATGGACTCAAAGAAGAGGGTGATCCAGGGAAGAGTGGCCAGCATGGTGCCATACAGGAAGAGATCATTGCTGCGCGAGGAGCGGGCCAGCAGGAGGATGGCGATGCTAATGAACAGGATGAGAACGTTGAACGTGATGGGAAGGGCATTGCGTAACCGCGCCTGTTCGCGGGCAGCAATGTTCTCGGCGTGCAGCGTCCGCAGCTGGTCGAATGTGAACGATTGCGCGTCGAAGCCGCCGATCACATTTTTTAGCGTCTCGATCGCCGTCGGTCCGGCGGAACTGGGCGCACTATCGTCGCCTGGGCCGGCCTGTTGCCCGCGCTGCGGGCGGGCAAACGGGGGATACCAGATGCGCAGTGCGACATGGGCTATTGCTCCGGGGCGGGTCAGGCCGGGGGGAACTTCGAAGACGGTGTCCAGCGGGAAACCGGGGACGAAGGAGTGGGGCGGGAGGCGGCCGAAGGTTCCGACGCGAGTGCCGTTCACAAAGACCTCTTCGGTCTGCCAGACGCGGGTGAGGCTGGCGATGCGCAACGCGAGAGGCTCCGCAGTATCGCTGCGAACCGGCACGGCAATACGGACCCACACGAAGCCACTGGAATCGAATGCGGGTTCGGGCCAGCGACCCTGCTGCGCAACCGGCCAGGCACTGTCGTCGAAGCTCGGCTTCGACCAACTTAGGACGCCGCCGGGGTCGTCGCCAAAGCGATAGTGAGCAATGCCTGCAGGCGGAACCGTCACGGCCCGGGCACCCGCGGCCGTGTTGCCCGCGACCGGGAACAGGAACAGAAGCCCTGTGGCGAGCGCGAGCCTACGCATGGAGAGCCTCGACGGGAGCGAAGGCGAGGGTGAGGACGGTGATGTCGTCTTCCTGGCCGAAGGCCTGGACGGCGGCCGTGGAGATCGCGCGGGTGCGGTCGAAGCCGAAGAGCCCGTCCGGACTTGCATCGCGTAAAGCGAGCGAGTCCGCTGCAGGGCATGGCAAAGCAATGTGAATCCGTACCCAAACGTAGCCGCGGGAAGGAGGCTGCGGCCACTGCCCGCCGGGTGCTTGCGCCCAGGAGTGATCTTCGAATGACGGACGGGCCCATGACCGATCGTTTCCAAAATGGTAGCGCGTGACCGAGGGGCACTTGTGGAGACAGCTGGGCATTGCGATTGCGATTTAAAGCCAGCCGCGTGCAACGCCAGGGCGGTGAGTCCGAGTATGGCCAACTTACGCATGCGGCACCGCGGCTCGAGGGCAGTCGCGGGTGAGCACAATGGCGTGGGCCGCCTGCTCGAAATCCCAAACCAGCGCGGCCCATCTCCTCAGTGGGCTGCGCGGAGACCGTGCGGTCACCACCAGAGCCAACCACTTCGGGCTGCCTACCCCAAAGATGGCCATGCCCGAGGTCTCCTCCGCGACGAGTTGGCGCAACACAGATGCACAGAACAGCGGAAGCTTGTGCATAGATTTTTCGAAATGAGCCGAATGATGGGTCGATTGGGGAAGATGAACAGGATACCGTTCTGCCGACGTTTAGAAAAGCAGATTGCTGCAGACAGGTTTTCGGTGCTTGCGCCGAGGTCCATCACTCCCACTGCGCTTCAGGTTGACGTAAAACGGGCAAACCGACGAATTGGCCCTCCCGACGACTCGCGGCCTATCCTGACAAGTGGCTTCTGGTTGTCCGTGTCGATATC
>JASHRR010001210.1 GCA_030037185.1 Xanthobacteraceae bacterium
CCGGTCTCGGTCATGTACTTTGCCGCTTCCTGATACTGGAGCGTGGTGAAGACCGTCACGCTGGCGAGCGTACCATCGATCGTCCCCTGCTGCAGCGCGGGCAATACGTCACCCAGGGTGAGCGGGACGCCGGTGCCGCCTATTCTGGCGATCTGCTCCGTCTGGAACGGCGAAGCCAGCACGCGGATTTTCTTGCCCTTGAAATCCGCAAGAGTGTGGAACGGCGCCCGCATGGCGAACGCCACCGGCCCATAGAGGAACAGGTTCGCCCCGATCAGGCCCTTGTTCGAGCCGACAGCCAGAAAGGCTTTGGAGAATTCCGGGTCCGCGATCGTCTCGCGCGCCTGCCGCTCGCTCCGGAACACGCCCGGCGCGCTCAACAGCTCAAAGCGCTGGTCGACGCCGACCAGAAACTCCGGCGGGCCGACCCAGATCTGGATCGAGCCGAGCTGGGTGCCTTCGATCATGCGCGGAATGGTGCCGAGCTGACTCGCCGGGTAGACCTCCGCCTTGATGCGGCCGCCGGTGTCCTTGTCGATCGCGACCGCAAAGCGCTTCAGCCATTCGTGCTGGGCGTCGTTGAGGGTCGCAGTGGCGAGCTTGATGGTCATGGTTTTGTTTTGGGCGGCGGCGTCGTCCGACGAGTTGGCAACGAGCGCGGCTGCAAGAACGGCGGGCGCGGCGAGGCGTCTCCAGCGGACTGGTGATCGCGGCTGCTCAAGGTTCACCCTGGACCGCGCTTTCGTGACAAGGCTCATTTGCGTCTCTCCCGCGCTCGCGCCGGCCGTTGAATGGTCATGAGTGTAATGCGCGCCGTCAGGAGGTGCAAAGCAAACCGACGTGTGGTGGCTTAAGGGGGCGCTGCGGTTGTTTGCACCCGCGGTCGGATCGGGCTTGCGTCCGGCTTCGCCCGCGGCCTAACGGGGTGGAGCAGCCGTGGCGCCCATCGAGCGCGCAGCGCGTGCGCCTCAACCGGGCGACCACGAGGGGTCGCCTTGCGGGAAGCTATGCCAGGCTGCGGTTGTGCGCGCTCCAGTACCGTTCGAGATTGGAGATCAGCGCCGGGCTGAAGTGGCAGCAGGCCTGCTCGCGCGCGTAGATCGCCATATAGTTGCGGAAGAGATCGAGTGGCTCTTGCCCAATGCGAATTGCCCGCCGATTGCCGGCGGCGCTGACGATGCCGGAAGTCGTCAACCCCCTCACCAGCTGTTCGAGCGCGTCGTCCATTGTGCCGCTATCCACAATTGCATCGCAGACCAGGGCACACTCGGGGCTGGCGCAGTCTATCCGGCGCTCGTACAGGATTGCTTGCCTGGCGATCCGATCACCGGTGAAGCGCGGCAATCTCAGATTAGCGGCGCCCGGAATAATTCCTTCCTTGCGGGCCGGCAGCGTGAGGTACGCGTTGCGCTCGGCAACGACGTAATCGCAAACCAGCAGCACTTGGCAGTGTCCGCCGATCGCAAAACCCTCAACGGCGGCGATCCACAGCTTCTCGATCGTTGCCCCGCCGCATTCATCGGGCGGCGGCTCTCCTTCGACGCTCAGTCCTCGATAGATCTTGTTGACGTAGCCGAGATCGCGTTGCAGGTACCAGATGAAGGGGATGCGGCCGTGGTAGAGATGCGTCAGGTTGATGCCGGCGCCGAAAATGCGCCGACCGCGATATTTGGGATTATCGACCTCTGCGCCGCGGAGCACGACGACATCCGACGCGTCGTCGAGCAGCGCGATGTCGACGCAGATCTCCATCCCGGCCAATGTGGTTTCGTCTTCAGCATTGAGGAACCGCGGATGGACGTAATTGACGAGGCAAGCCCGCCCGCTGCGCCGCACTGACGCGCCTTCGAGCGCGACGACGCCATCGCGGCGAAACCGCTCGATCAGATCAAGTGATTCCGGCCGCGGCAACAGCATGGAGTGGCAGAGGTGCCGGCCTGCCTGTTGATTCGCCAGAACCGCGGCGATCAACAGGCCCTGGTCAATCTCGAGGCCGCTGCGATCGCGTTGGAGGCGTCCCGCCTCGGCCGCCAGGTCCTGCCGGCCCGGCACGAGGCCCGGGACGGCATCGGCCACGGCCATGACAAGCTCTTCGACTCGGACATGGCGCGTACCGTCCGCGGTTAGCGCATTGTAGAGACTCTCAACATGATCGCGCAGGAATTGCCTGCGGGTCCGGCGCGCCGCTTCCACAATCCTCGCGCCGGCCGCTTGCTCGCGTTCGGTGCGCCTGTTGGCAGGCGCTAGCAGACTGAGCAAATGAGCTGACCGCAGCCAGTAATCCGAAAAGTGATCGCGATCTTGCGGATAGCACCCTGTCAGCTTCGGCGCCGCGGCGTTCCAGGCTGATACGGCATCGGGCGGGAGCCCCGCTGCCGTGAGTAAATTTAGCGCGCTTGGCGGGTTCTCTGAGCCAGACATGGTAGCCGTCCTCCGTCTGTAGCATACCGAGGTTGTCGCGCGTGCGATGAAGCAAATCGCCTGCACCAGGCGGAGCGCCGTTCACTCCTCAGCCGAGCGGCAGGTATAAAAATCAATGAGGCGCACGCGCGAAGCATCCGCTGAGCAGGATCGAGCACCGCTGTGCTATAGATATAGCGGGCCGTTGCACAATTGGCGACCAACTCGACAGATGCAGTATTGCGTCTCATGATCAGGCAGTCAGGCCGGACCTATGCGTCCCCCACGCGGCGCGGCCACAAGGAGGCAGCAGCATGATTTACCGAAGTTCGATCGCGGCAGCGGCGCTGGTCGGAGCTCTGTGCGCCACTGCCGGCGACAGCAGGGCATGGGATGACGCCATGTATCCCGATTTCAGCGGGCAGTGGCGTCCGATTGGCGGTCCCGGAAGGTTCGACATCAGCAAACCCGCCGGCCGCGGACAACAAGCCCCGCTGACGTCGGAGTATCAGGCGATCTTCGAGGCCAACGTGAAAGAGCAGGCGGCGGGCGGCCAAGGCACCACCAAGACCTATCGGTGCTTCTCCCCGGGAATGCCGCGCGTCACCAACGGATATGGCGAGATCGAGTTCGTGGTCACACCCAAAACGACCCACATCCTGGTCGATCATATCTACGACAACCGCAGGATCTTCACGGACGGACGCCCTTGGCCCGCGGAGCTCACGCCAACCCTGCTCGGTTATTCGATTGGCCAGTGGATCGATACGGACGGCGATGGGCGCTACGATGTTCTGGAAGCGGAGACGCGCGGCTTCCGAGGTCCTCGCTCTTTCGACGCCAGCGGCCTTCCGCTGCATGCAGACAACGAGACCATCGTCAAGGAAAGGATCTATATCGATAAAAACGATGCCAATGTCGTCCATGACGAGGTCACGGTGATCGACCACGCGCTGACGCGTCCGTGGACCGTCATGAAGAATTACCGGCGCGACGACGATCGCTATCCGTCGTGGAGCGAGGAGAATTGCGGCGAATCCAACAATCATGTCACCATCGCCGATGAGGACTACATGCTGAGCGCCGAGGGTCTGCTGATGCCCACCAGGAAAGACCAGGCGCCGCCTGACCTGCGCTATTTCAAGAAGTACAACCGGTAAAAGCACCGTCCAGGAGAGAAACCATGCGATTGAAACATCTGTTGCTTTTCACGAGCGCCGGCGTGTTCGGTCTTCTCGCCGGCTCCCCCACGGGTGCGCTCGCACAATCGGCCGCGGCGATGACCGGACAAGTGACTTCAGCTGAGGAAGGCCCGATGGAAGGCGTACTGGTGAGCGCCAAGAAGCAGGGCTCGACCATCACGGTGACGGTCGCAACCGATGCCAATGGCCAGTATAGCTTCCCGGCGGATCGGCTCGATCCCGGTCGCTATGCGCTCGCCATCCGCGCGGCTGGTTATGATCTCGACGGTCCGCGGGAGGTGGCTATTGCGCCAGGCGGCTCGACGGCGGATATCAAGCTCGTCAAGACGAAGAACCTGGCGAACCAGCTCTCCAACGCCGAATGGCTCATCAGCGCGCCTGGTCCCGACAACCTCAAGGCCAACCTGACCAATTGCGTGAGCTGCCACACGCTGCAGCGCGTGTTTGCCTCTGCCCATGACGCCGAGGAGTTCAAGCAAATCTTCAAGCGCATGGGCACCTACGCGCCGGGCAGCACGCCGGTCCATCCGCAAAAGCTGCTGCCGGGACCGCGCGGCGACCGCTCTCCCATGCCCCCCTCGCAATGGGAAGCGGCCTCGGCGTGGCTCGCCAGCGTCAACCTGAATTCGAGTGAGACGCTGTCCTATGAGCTGCTGACCCTGCCGCGGCCCAAGGGCGCCGCGACCAGGGTCATCTACACGGAATACGATCTGCCGCGCAAAGCGGCCCAGCCCCATGACGTGATTGTCGATCGCGACGGCATGGTGTGGTATTCGGACTTCAGTAACCAGTTCGCGGGCGTGCTTGATCCGAAAACCGGCAAAGCGACCGACATTGTGATCCCGGTGCTCAAGCCTGAGCAGCCGAAGGGCAGCCTAGAAATCGAGCTGGAGGCGGGCGAGAAGAACGTCTGGCTTGCATTGATGTACCAAGCAGGCCTTGCCCGGATCGATCGCATCACCCACGAAGTCGCGATGTACCCCTATCCGAAGGAGTGGCTGTCAACCTCGGCGCAAGCCTCGATGGTGTCGCCGCAGCACGCCGACGTCGACGGCAAGGTCTGGAGCAACAACCAGGATGTGCACACCATGTATCGCCTGGATGTGAACACTGGCCGGTACGAGGACCTGGGGCCTTCCAAGGATCCACGCGGCAAGCAGATCTCAGCCTATGGGATGCCGACGGATCTTGACAACAACGTATATCAGCTGGAATTCGGCGGCACCAGCATCGGGCTGCGCGATGCCAAGACCGGCGCCGTCACCATCTACGAGACGCCGATCAAGAATTCGCGGCCGCGGCGCGGCCGGGTCGATGGGCAAAACCGCCTGTGGCTCGCCGAATATGGCGGTAACGCCATCGGCCTGTTCGATCCAAAGACGGCCGCCATCAAGGAATATCGGCTTCCGACCAAGTGGGGCGCTCCCTACGACGTCGTGCCCAACAAGGACGCCTCGCAAGTGTGGACCGGCTCCATGCTCAATGATCGCGTCGCGCGCCTCGACACCGAGAGCGGCCAGATCACCGAATATCTGCTGCCGCGCCCGACCAACATCCGCCGCGTCTTCGTGCAGGAGACCGGACAAAAAACCGCGCTCTGGATCGGCAGCAATCACAACGCCTCGATCGTCAAGGTCGAGCCGCTGGAGTGACCGGACCGCGGTCCAGTGAAAAAACGCGATGGCCGGGTTCGTCCCGGCCGTTGAGGCCGCCTGTGGTCCGGCTCGTTGCCAGGATCGAGCGAAGCGAAATTTCGGAACTGCCTCGCAAGCCGCATCGCTTCGCTTGCGCGCCAGGACACTGCGTCAACAAGGCGTCAAAGCGGCAACCCGATCGAAAAACCGGCTCGTTGTCTCAAGCCTTCATCTCAGCCGCGGTCACACTCAGATAACGGTCGCAATAGGATCGTCACAATGAAGAAAATCCTTGGCACACTGATGGCCGGACCCGCCGTCGCAGCAGTAATGCTCATAGGGGTCGCGCCGCTGGCGGGACAGGACAATCGCGTGCCGCGCGGCGCAGACGGCAAGCCCGACCTGAATGGAATCTGGCAGGCCCTGAACGAAGCGAACTATGATCTTGAGGCTCACGTGGCGCGTCCCGCGATGGCGCTTCGCCCCGGACCATACGGTCCGCTACCGGCCGCGCAGACATTGGCGCTGGGCGCGGTCGGCGCAGTGCCGCCCAGCCTTGGGGTGGTGGAAGGCGGCGAAATTCCCTATAAGCCCGAAGCGCTCGCGAGAAAGCAGCAGAACCAGCAAGACTGGTTGAACCTCGACCCGGAGATCAAATGCTATCTCCCCGGCGTGCCGCGCGCGACTTACATGCCCTACCCGTTCGAGATCCTGCAAAGCGCGAGCGCGCTGACGTTCGTCTACGAGTACGCCGGCGCCGTGAGAAACATCTTTTTCAAAAACCCCGGGCCCGCTCCGGCCGACTCGTGGATGGGCCAATCCGTCGGACGCTGGGAGGGCGACACTATGGTGATCGACGTCACTGACTTGAACGATCGGACCTGGTTTGACCGCGCCGGAAATTACCATAGTGATAAGCTGCATGTGGTGGAGCGCTACACGCGCGTGAGCCCGGATTTCGTCGAGGAGCTGCTCTACGGGCAGTATCGCAAGCATCCGCTCAACGAATAAGCATGTACAGCGTTTCCATGCTAGGATGCAGACTGTGGGACCTCATCCGAGCAGGCCGCGCGCTTCGTGCCCCGCAAAGGATGCCGCAGGACCGATCTCGCCTGTGGCGGTCCTTTACGGACGCGCCCTTCGGGCGCATATCGATACCGTTCGTCGAACCTCGGCGGCAATTGAGCCGCAACGGATCGATCGAGGAGGAACGCGACATGCCGAAGCTATTTGCCTCGATGACGAGCGCGGTCGGAATGGCGCTCGGGTTCATTCCTCTGACGGCTTTGCCCACGTCGGCCCAAGTGACGAACACGGCGACCATCGCCGTGGCAAAACCCAACTTACCGCGCACCGGCGACGGACGTCCGGACTTGCAAGGCGTTTACGATCTCGCGACGATGACGCCGTTCCAGCGGCTGCCTGGCGATCCGCCCTTCCTCACCAAGGAAAAAGCCGTGGCCCTGCAGAGAGCCGAGGCCCGGCGCAGGGCTGAGGACGACTTGCCTTCTGCGCCGGATCGTCGGCCGCCGCCGGTTGGCGGCGATACAAGCCCGCCCAAGTCGTTCTTCGAAGCGCTGGAGAAGGCTGGAGGGGGCGCCGTCGGCGGCTATAACCGTTTCTGGCTCAACCAGGGCTCGGCCTATACCGAGGTCGCCGGACAGATTAGGACATCGATCGTCGTCGACCCGCCGGACGGCCATCTGCCTGCCTACAATGAGGCGGCAGAAAAGCGGATCGCAGCAGCGCGGGCAGCGCCGGCCTCCACCGCTGCGGAGCGCCAAGATGGCACAGCCCAGCCGCCCGGCGCCCATGACAACCCCGAGCAGCGGCCGCTCTCCGAGCGCTGCCTGCTCGGATTCGGTTCCACCTCCGGCCCGCCGGCGCTGCCGGACTATTTTTATAATGATCTCCACCAGATCGTGCAGACTCCCGACCACATCCTGATTCTTAGCGAGATGGTGCACGATGCCCGCATCGTGCGCATGAACGCAGAGCATCTGCCGAAAAACATCCGCCGCTGGATGGGTGACTCGGTGGGGCATTGGGAAGGCGACACGCTCGTTATCGACACGATCAATTTCACCGACAAAACCCGTTTCCGCGGCTCGACCGAAAATCTCCACGTCGTCGAGCGCCTAACGCGCGTTGACGACAAAACTCTCCTTTACCGCTTCACGGTAGAAGACCCGGCAACCTGGGACCGACCCTGGACCGGCGAATATACCTGGCCGGCGACCACCAAGCCGATCTACGAATACGCGTGCCACGAAGGCAACTACGCGCTCGCCAGCGTCTTACGAGGTGCCCGGCGTCAGGAGGCTGAGGAGGCAGCGGCACAAGCCAAGAACTGACGAGAACACCCCGCAAGCTACTCCTATGCGGTCGGAGTGCGCGGTCGCCCCGGCACCGGGCAATGTTGGAGGACACGGCGCCCGCACCGGATGAAGACGATTATGTTTGGCTAAAACGAGGAGGAGGGGTTCACCATGTCAGCCCTGAAGCGTACGCTCGCCGCGCTCCTTTTCGCGCTGCTTGTCTTTCCGGTTCTGTCCCGCGCGCAGCAGCTTGAGCTTGCTAAGCCCGAAGATGTCGGCTTTTCCCGCGAGCGGCTGGAGCGGATAGCGGGCACTCTCAACGCCGATATCGCCAAGGGGACCATTCCGGGCGCTGCGCTCCTGATTGAGCGAAACGGCAGGATCGCCTTTTATGAATCCTTTGGCTGGCTGGATCCGGCGACCAAGACGCCGATGCCGAAGAACGCGATTTTCCGCATCTATTCCATGAGCAAGCCGATCACCTCGGTTGCGGCAATGATTTTGGTCGAGCAGGGCAAGCTGTTCCTGAACGACCCGGTCCAGAAATACATTCCGGCCTTCGCGAACATGAAGGTCGCGTTGCAAAAGCCGGGCGCGCCAAGCGTCGATCTGGTGCCAGCGCTGCGACCCATCACGGTGCAGGATTTGATGCGCCATACATCGGGCCTGACCTATGGATTCCTGCCTGGAACGCCCGTCGCGAAAATGTATCAGGAGGCCAACCTCTTCGGCAGCGAGGTGAGCAATGCCGATTTCGCCGAAGCCATCGCCAAGCTGCCGCTCGCCGTGCAACCCGGCGCAAGTTGGAACTATAGCCATTCGACAGATGTCCTGGGACGAGTGGTCGAGGTGGCGTCGGGCAAATCGCTTTACCAGTTCGAGAAGGAGAACATCCTCGATCCGCTCGGCATGAGCGACACCGGCTTTTCCGTTCCGTCCTCAAAGCAGAATTTGATCGCAGAGCCGCTGCCGACCGACAACAAGGTCGTAGGTAGCGAACCTGTGAGCAACCCGCGGCTTCCCGCCAAATGGGAAGCGGGCGGCCAAGGCATGGTTTCGACCGCTTTCGACTACGCGAGGTTCCTCGAGATGTTGCAGAACGGCGGCGCCCTCGACGGCCATCGCATCTTGAGCCCTGCAACAGTCGCGTTCATGACCTCGGACCATTTGGGCCAAATCGGTCCCGGACCAACCGCGTATCTGCCCGGCCCCGGCTACGGGTTCGGGCTCGGTTTCGCCGTGCGGCGGCAAGCGGGGGTCGCGAGTTACGAGGGCTCGTTAGGGGATTATTACTGGAGCGGCGCTGCCGGCACCTCGTTCTGGAACGACCCAAAGCAGCATTTGACGGTCGTGTTTATGATGCAGGCGCCGAGCCAGCTGTTCCATTATCCGGCGCTGCTACGAAACATGATCTATGCCGCTTTGACCGGGCCGCAGCAGTGATTTGCGGCCCACCAGGCGGAGGATGCCATTCGCACAATCGAAGCGATCCCCAAGTGGCGATTGCCGGTGGGGCAAGGAACGGGCAGTTGTATCGCAACGGTTGGCGCGCTCGCGACGGCGGACGTTGCAAGCACTTTCGCAAGCCACCCGCGGCGCCTGCGAAGAACCGGCTCATCGCCTGTCGACGGTTTTCTTCGGCCGACGAGATAAACCCGGAAAAGCAGGAGCTCTGGCGAGCCCTGCCAGGGCCAATTGCGACCACTGACCGCCCGGGGGCGCGGGGAAGGTCCGTTACAAAATTGCAGTAACGTTAATCGAGCATTGCCACCTGACACCGCGACCGTTTGCGCTTCGGCCAGCCCTCGCATGCGGGCCGGCAGCGATGCCCGGCCTGCGGACACCCGATTGGCACATCACCACTTCCACTCCCGCCGATACCGGCGTCCCAGTCCGGTCAGCACCTCGTATCCGATGGTTCCGCTCCAGGCGGCGACGTCGTCCACCGTAACGTCGCCGCCGATCAGGACGGCGTGAGCGCCGCGCCGTAGCTTCTCATCCGGCAGGCGGGTGACATCGAAGGCCATCAAGTCCATGGAAACGCGGCCCGCCAGCGGGCAGCGCTGTCCGGCGATGAGCGCAAAGGCATGGGATTTGCCCGCCGATTCGGCAAGCGTCCGGCTCCCTTTGGCGCCCGCTCTGGTGCCGTCCGCCGCGCGCGGATAGCCGTCCCCGTAGCCGACCGACACGATGGCGACCCGCGATGTCCGCGAGGCCGCCCAGGTGGCCCCGTAACCCACGGTCTCGCCGCGCGGCACGTCGCGCACCTGCACGATGCGTGCCTTGAGGGTGACGACAGGCTCCATGAGGTTCAGGGGCGCTGACGTGGGATTTACGCCGAAGAGCGCGGCACCGGGGCGCACCATGTCGCAATGGGTGGCGGCGCCGAGAAAAACGCCGGACGAATTGGCGAGCGACGTCGGGGTGCCGCGGAACAGGAAGCGCAGATCGCGAAACGCCTCGATCTGCCTCGCGTTGAGAGGGTGGCTCGGCGTGTCCGCGCAGGCCAAGTGGCTCATGACAAGCGCAATGCCATGGCCTGGCATTTTCGCCCGAGCAGTGAATTGCGGCGCCTCTGCGAGCGCGAAGCCGAGCCGGTTCATCCCGGTGTCGAAATGAAGCGCTGCGCCGCCGCCCCAGCAGCTCGCCGTACGATAGGCGTCCCACTCGAGAAACTCTGCGAGGCTGCCGATCACCGGCCGGGCGTTGATCTGCGCGAATATCGGAGCGGTCCCGGGGGGGAGGCCGTTGAGCACATAGATCGCGGCCTCAGGCGCCGCGGCGCCCGCGGCTGCGCGTACGCGGCGCGCTTCGGCGAGGTGGGCAACGAAGAACGTCGTGCATCCGGCCTTGGCCAGTGCAGCCGCCACCTTGTCAAGGCCGCAGCCATAGCCATCGGCCTTGACGACGGCAGCGCAATCCGCAGGAACCACCCGGTTGGCCATCGCCTTCCAATTCCTGACGATCGCGGCGAGATCGATGGTGAGCAGCCCGCCGGTCTCGAGCTCGGGTGGTCCTGATGACTCGATTTGCTCCGGTTCGCAGAGCTGCGGAACCGAAGCCGCGGCCGGCTGATCGTGCTGAGGGTTAGGTTCCTGCGGGGGTTTTGTGGCCATCCTACCGATGACCTTGGCGAGGTCCGACCCAGGCGGGGTCGAGCCTGCGGCGGCGGACGGCTTTGTGGAGGCGGGCGACGCCTGGCTGAATCTCGCTCTCAATCTGCCGAACGTCAAAGGGACCTCTCCGAATTTCGGTCTACCGGCGAACTGCCCCCCGCAGGCCCATCATATGGATGGAGCTGATGTCTGGCGCAACCGGACGGACCGCCTAGAGCGTCGGGTCCGCGCCAACCGGTAGTGCGGGAAGCGGCCTTCCGCCGCAGCGCAGCTGCGCGTATGATCGGAGCCCAACCAGGTGGGGAGGAACCTCATGTGCCGCCTGCCGCGAACGCGCGCGCCGTACCTTTGGCCGGAATCTTCAGCTGATAGGGTCTTGCTCTCGATTCGTAAGTTCCTCCTTGAGATTCCACTTGAGCTTTCGCGTGGCCGCGTGGGCGTTGCCGCGGTCGCGGTCGTTCTGTTGGTGGCGCTGGAATGCTTCGCGGGACTCGCCGCGCGCGCCGCCGAGCGGCCGCCGGTCATGGGCCGCAACGGCGGCGTGTCCGCGGGCCATCCGCTAACCACGGCAGCGGCCTTCGAGATTCTGGCGCGGGGCGGCAACGCCTTCGATGCCGGCGTCGCGGCGCTGCTCGTCGGCGGCGTGGTGGAGCAGGACCTCTACAGCCTTGGCGGCGAAGCCCTCGTCCTCGTCTATCCGCGCAGCGCCGGTAAAGTGACCGCGGTCGTGGGGCAGGGGTGGGCGCCGCGGGGCGCCACCATCGACTGGTACACGGCGCACAACAAGACCCTCGACGGCAAAGGGCTCGATCCGGCGGTGGTGCCAGGCGCGCTTCACGCCGCCCTGACGGTGCTCGACCAGTGGGGCACCATGAGCTTCGAGACGGTGGCGGCGCGGGCGATCGAATACGCCGAGCAGGGGTTTCCGTTGCGGCCCCGCACGGTCGCGGCGATCGCGCGGAACGCGGCATTCATGCAGGATTGGCAGGCCAACCGGAGTTACTGGTTCAAGTCCGACGGCTCGGCTTACCGGCCCGGCGACACGATCAAGTTTCCGACCCTGGCGCGCACGCTTGGCCGCATGGTGGAGGCTGAGCGCGCCCACAAGAACGAGGGCCGCAGCGCGGGCATCGTTGCGGCGCGCGATCGCTTCTATAAGGGCGATATCGCCGAGGAGATGGTCGGCTTCCTCACCGAACACGGAGCGCCGTTTCAGCTTGCCGATTTTGCTGAGTTCTTCGCCCGCGTCGAGGCGCCGAGCATGACGACCTATCGCGGCTACGAAGTCTACAAGCACGGCTTCAACGGCCAGGGACCGGCGCTCCTTGAGGCGCTCAATATCCTGGAGAATTTCGACCTGCGATCAATGAAGCGCAACAGTGCCGAATATCTCCACACCGTGGTCGAGGCGCTCAAGCTCGCCTACGCGGACCGCGATACCTACTACGGCGACCCGGCCTTCGTGCGGGTTCCGGCCGAAGGGCTGCTGTCGAAGGACTATGCCAAGGAGCGCGCCAGGCTGATCGACCCCGATCATGCATCGCGCGCATTCGTCGCCGGTAATCCGCTTCCGTTCGACAGTGAGGTGAAGCAATGGCCCTACTGGGTGGCCAATATGACCGAACTCGCTCCACCGACCGGGCCGCTGCCTGATCCGGAGCCGGTTTCCGGTGCCGCGAAAGACACCACCCACATCGCCATTATCGACCGCGACGGCAACATCTTCGACGCAACGCCAAGCGGCGGCTGGATTGGCGGCGCCGTCATCCTCGGCAACACCGGGATCGGCATGAGCGTGCGCGGCGAGCAGTTCTGGCTGGATAAGCGCCGCGCCGCCCAGCTGCGCCCGCGGGCGCGGCCGCGCTACACGCTGACGCCAAGTATCGTGCTGCGCGACGGTCAGCCTTTCATGGCGATCGGTTCGCCGGGCGGTGACAACCAGGAACAGACCATCCTGCAGGCGTTTCTCGACGTCGTGGAATTCTGGCCCGATTGGTATCCGAATCTCCACGAGGCGTTCGAATGGCCGCGCGTCCAGACGCTGCATTTCTACGGCTCGTTCTGGCCGCACAATACCGGCTTCAATCGGCTCAATCTTGAGGCCAATATTCCGGATATGGTCTACGACGATCTCAAGGCGCGCGGACATGATGTAGCCCGCATCCGCGCCTTCGGCATGAACGGGTGCGCCACTGCCGTGTTGATCGATCCTTTGACCGGCAACCGCATCGCCGGCGCGGACCGCCGGCGGGATTGCTACGCAATCGCGTATTAGGCCGGTCGAACGTCGAGTGGTGTGCGGGTTTGCATCGGACCGGGGCGGCAGCCGCCTCACGGCACGGAGTCCGGCTGAGGTCCCAGCCGTGGCAGCCGATTATGCTATTATCGGCTCCGGCCAGGCGTCGGCATCACTCAATGTTCGACGTGTTGTCCGGCCGCGGCCACCCGGGCCTGGTTGGCTTGCCGGGTGCCGATAAGCGCCACGAGAAAGGCCATAGGCCTTCGACAGATGCTTGTTTGCGCGCGCTCAAGTCGCGCGTCAGCAAAGCGACGCAGCCGACGACGTCCAATGGCGTCCAGCAATCCGATCCGTCAGCCGTTGGCGCAACCACATCGGATTTCGAAGGGTTGGCGCCCCGCGACCGCTGGCGACCAGCGCCTCGGGCAATGGAACTGTCAATATTTTGATGGCAATTGTGGCTACCAATACCCCAACATGCGCCAGCGTTCGCTGCGCGCCCGCCGTTACGACGTCCGCGCCGGGATATGATCCTCTTCCGCCAGATCGGCGAACCGCGTCACGTCGGCCTTGAACTGCAGCGCCACCGTTCCGGTTGGACCATGGCGTTGCTTGCCGATGATAAGTTCGGCGCGCCCGTGCACGGCTTCCATTTCGGCCTGCCACTTGAAGTAGTCCTCGGTACCGGGGCGCGGCTCCTTGTTTTTCAGGTAATATTCTTCGCGAAACACGAACAGCACCACGTCGGCGTCCTGCTCGATCGAGCCGGACTCGCGCAGGTCGGAGAGTTGCGGGCGCTTGTCGTCGCGATTTTCGACGGCGCGCGAGAGCTGCGACAGCGCCAGGATCGGGATGTTCAGTTCCTTCGCGAGGGCCTTGAGGCTCGTCGTGATCTCGGTCACCTCCTGCACCCGGCCTTCAAGGGCGCGACGGGTCGAGCCCTGCAAAAGCTGGATATAGTCGATCACCAGAAGGTCAAGGCCGCGCTGACGTTTGAGGCGCCGCGCCCGCGCCGCCAATTGGCCGACTGAGAGGCCGCCGGTCTCGTCGATATAGAAAGGAATCCGCTCCATCTCGCGCGCAGCCTCGGCGATGCGGTCGAAATCGGCAGGCGCAATCTCGCCCCGCCGGATGCGGTTGGAAGGGATTTCCGTTTGTTCGGAGATCATGCGGGTCGCGAGCTGCTCGGCGGACATTTCGAGCGAGAAGAAGCCGACAATGCCGCCATTGTTAGACTCGATCTGCCCATCGGCGCGCACGCCGCCCTCCCAGACTCTCGCCACGTTGTAGCCGATGTTGGTGGCAAGCGACGACTTGCCCATGCCAGGGCGTCCGGCCACGATGATCAGGTCGGATTTCTGCAAGCCGCCCATCATACGGTCGAGATCGTTCAATCCGCTCGCGAGCCCCGACAGCCTCCCGTCGCGCTGATAAGCGTGCGCCGCCATCTCGACGGCGGTCGTGAGCGCCTGGGAGAAGCGCTGGAAGCCGCCGTCATAGCGTCCGGTCTCGGCCAGTTCGTAAAGATTGCGCTCCGCCTGCTCGATCAGATTCTGCGGCCGCTCGTCGGCAGGGGAGTCGTAGGCGGCGTTGACCATCTCCTCGCCGATCACGATCAGCGAGCGGCGCGAAGCAAGGTCGTAAATGGCACGGCCATAGTCCGACGCATTGATGACAGTCGTGGCTTCTGCAGCGAGCCGGGCGAGATATTGGCTCGCCGTTAGCCCGGCGACGTTGAGGTCTGGCGGCAAGAACGTCTTGCACGTAATCGGGGTTGCGGTCTTGCCGACACGCACCAGGCTTGCAGCGATCTCGTATAGCTTCTGGTGAATGGGTTCGAAGAAATGCCGCGGCTCGAGAAAGTCGGAGACCCGGTAGAAAGCCTCGTTGTTCACCAGGATGGCGCCGAGCAGCGCCTGCTCCAGCTCGACGTTGTGGGGAGCGGCGCGGTAAGGCGGCGTCTGCCTGGTTTGGACGTCAGGGGGCGGCGGGTCTGCCGCCTGCTTGCGTGCTGTCGATTCGAGCGCCATGGCGTCCCGTATTTAGATGTGACATGCCGCGGGCCGTCGCCCCCGAACAAGATCGAAGCGAATCAGCGTCGCGTCGCACCACCATCGCCGATGCGCGAGGGCATGATCAATAAGGCCCGGATGCTTGCCAATCGCAATCAGCCACGTCGCTCTGAAACGGGTTGTTCCTTTTTTCCACTCTATTACCAGGCTGAAAATATTTATTGCCGGCTCGCCAAAGGTGGGGACTTGACGATGGGACGGCGAGCGCGGAGCGCGCGGTCCATCCGAAGAATCACCGTCGCGGTCATGCCCGGCAGCCGAGGTAACGTGGATTGTCGTGGGCATCCCATTTTTTGCGAGCCCACGCGCAGATGGCCCCGACAGGGTCACGACTTCGAATAAATAACTCCAAACTGAACTGAGTCGGCCGCCGGCACGCTGGCGGGTCGAACGAAATTCAGCAACCTTGCCGCATTGATCGGCTGATCCTCCATTTTCTGACTTAATGCTACGGCCGGCCAAAAGGCAGGGCCCGGTCGCTCAATCCGCAACGGGGCTGCGGCCAAGCGCGCTTACTCGCCGGCGAGCCGCAGCGGCGTGCGCCGACCGGCTTCCTGTCCGCGCAAGCGCTGCTCGCTGAGGTGGATATAGTCACGGGTGATCGGCACGATGCCCTGGCGCCTTGCCAGTTGGATCTGGAGCACCATCATATTCTGGCGTCGGAATGCGGCCTCCGAGCAGGCGAGATAAAATTCCCACATTCGCACAAAGCGGGCGTCGTAGAGGCGTACGACCTCATCGCGGTGGGCGAGGAAGCGGTCGCGCCACGCCTTGAGGGTCTCGGCGTAGTGCAGGCGGAGGATCTCGATGTCGGTGACCAGAAGACCGGCGCGTTCGATCGCCGGCATCACCTCGGATAATGCCGGAATGTAGCCGCCAGGGAAAATGTATTTGCCGATCCACGCGCTGGTGTAGCCGGCGCCGCTCGAGCGGCCGATCGAATGCAGCACCATGATGCCGTCATCGGCGAGGATGCTGGCGCATTTGGCGAAGAACGCATCATAGAAGCCTGCGCCCACATGCTCGAACATGCCGACCGACACGATGCGGTCGAAGGTGCCGGTGACGTCGCGATAGTCCAGCGCGTGGAAGGTGGCGGAGCCGTCGAGCTTACGTTCCCTGGTGCGCTGGCGTGCGACTGCGAGCTGCTCTTGGGAGAGCGTGATGCCGGTGACCCGGGCGCCGCACATTTCCGCCGCATAGAGCGCAAGCCCGCCCCAGCCGCAGCCGATGTCAAGAAGCCGATGTCCGTTTTCAAGGATGAGCTTCGCCACCAGGTGCCGCTTCTTGGCGAGCTGGGCGTCGTCGAGGCTATCGTGCGGAGTTTCGAAATAGGCGCAGCTGTATTGGCGGTCGGAATCAAGGAACAGCGAATAAAGCCGGCCGTCGAGGTCATAATGATGGGCGACGTTACGCCGCGATCGGCCGCGCCAATTATGCTGGGCGATCCGTCGCCACACCAAACGACAGAACGCAATCGGTGCGGCCCACCATGGCCAGGCAAACCTCCGCGCCACGAGATCGACGAACTCGGCGAGCGACCCGCGATCCACCACGAAGGTGCCGTCCATGTAGGCTTCGCCCAGCCTCAAGTCGGGATCGAGCAATACCGACCATTGGGCGCGCTTGGAGACGAAACGCACGGCAATCGGCGGGCCCGCGCCATCGCCAAACGAAAATGTTGCACCTCTGGCCGTGGTCACCTGCAGATTGCCGCAAGCCACGTGCGCCAATGCCAAACGCAAAAGCCAGTCCATACGTAGCACTCCGGCCGGGCCGGTCTAATACGCAGGGCCATTGCGGTATGCCGGCCAGGGCCCCTAAGGTGGCCTGTCCCGCAGCAGCGGGTAACGGACCCCGGAATTGAATAAAGCTAACAACGATCGGTCGGTTCCGCAATTGGCATATCGCGCCGAGGCGTCTCGCCCCTGCTCGCCCGCCGCAAGCCGCCGGCGACAAGGGTACCGGCCGCGGTCTCACATCGCGGGACGAACAGAAATTCGGCCAAATCATGGGCAAAATGCTCACAATAGATCGAAAGAATGATCGCGCGTCGCCGCCCGGATGGGTTAATTTGATAAGGGTGCTTCAAGAAGCTTCAAGAAGGAGGGGGGTGGGCAGGTGAAAGAGATCTCGATTTTCGTTCTCGGGTTCGCGATGGCCGGTGCAAGCGCGGCAGCGACGGCGCAGGATCTCACCGCCGGCAAGACGCCGGAGCAGTTGTTCCGCTCCGATTGCGCCGAGTGCCATCGCTCGCCGAGCAGCGTTGCCGGCAACCGTGACGTGCACGCGCTCGCCGGCTTTCTGCGCGAGCACTATACGACCAAATCGGAGACGGCGGGCGCCCTTGCGGCATACGTATCCTCCTTTGCGGGCACCGGGGCGGCTGTGCGCAACCGCGGCACCGGCGTCGCCGCGCCGGCAAGCGGCGAACCTCCCACGGCGCGACGGCGAAATCGAGGCCAGGGCGATGCGACCGCGGCGGATGCGCGCTCGAACGCAAGCTCCGTCGAAGGGACAGCCCTGCGCCGGCGGCGCAGCAGCATGACGGGCGATGTTGAGACGCCACGGGCACACGACGACGGGGATGTCCCGCGGCCGCCGGGCGTTATCGCGGCGACGCCCGCTTCCGCTAAATCGAATGCGCGAACGCGCAATGGCGCACCGTCGGCGCATGAATCCAAAAGTGCGAACGTGGAAGCGGGCAAAACGGCAGGCCTGAGGGCGCGCAAACACCGCAATGGTGAGGTGTCGGCGCATACCAAGGCAAACGACGTGCCAGCGGCGCCCGACCCGGCGATACCAGGCACGCCGCGGCAGGACAATGTCCCGCCGCCTCCGGCGGCGCCGCTGGCCTCAACGCCGCCAGGTGTGGAGCCATAGCTCGCTACTCAGTCCCGGAGGTTGAGGGCACGCGCCCGATCGCGGGGGCTCCCACGAGCCAACACCGGCCTGTGTTCACTGAAAGCGCTCTACTTGTCGCCCTTCGTTTTGGGCTTCTCCTCGCCGTCTCCGATTCGCTCTTCCTCGTCCGTGATGTCTTTCGGGTGCTCGAAGAACTCCTCGGCGGCGGCAGCTTCGCCGGTTGCGATCACCAACCGTTCCTCCCGCGGCGCAATCACGTCTTCGCCGCGGGCGATCCGCTCGGCCTCGTCGGCGCTGCGGGCGACATTGATGGTGATCGACACCTCCACCTCGGGGTGCAAGGCCACCGGGACATGGTGGAGGCCGATGCTCTTGATTGGCGTATTGAGGGCGACCTGGCCGCGCGATATGCTAAATCCACCCGTGGTAAGGATGGTCACGATATCGCGCGGCGACACTGAGCCATAGAGCTGTCCGGTTTCCGATGCCTGGCGGATGACGATGAAGCTCTGGCCGTGCAGTTTCGCGCCGACCTTCTCGGCCTCGCTTTTGAGTTCGAGATTGCGCGCCTCCAATTGGGTCTTCATTGCTTCGAATTTGCCGCGATTATCCTTGGTGGCGCGTAGGGCTTTGCCTTGCGGCAGCAGGTAATTGCGGGCGAAGCCGTCCTTCACGCGCACGAGCTCCCCCATCTGGCCGAGCTTGGCGATGCGTTCCAGCAGAATGACTTCCATTTTGATTCTCCTTCAGCTGTCGGTCGAGTTGGCCAAATGAAATCCG
This sequence comes from Xanthobacteraceae bacterium, assembly GCA_030037185.1. The sequence goes on from JASHRR010001210.1 coordinate 18,627, forward strand.
TTGATGGCCTCTCGCCTTTAAGGGCTGCGTGTTGCCGGCGGGCCGCGCCGGGACAACCGTCTGCGCAGGCCGAACAGTGTCTCGGCTACGCCTACGAGCGTGACGACCACGACCGGCCAGATCAGGACAGCGACGCACCCGTAGGCGCCAGACAGCACCACGGCGCGAGCGCGCGTATCACGGGTCGCCGTATGCAGGACCGCAAAGCCGATGATCGCAAATGCCACCGTCAGGGTCGCAGCAAACACGTTGGCGATGAGGCCTGCGAGATCGGGCAGGAAGGCACCGGCGAGCAGCGCTCCGTACGACGCGACGGCGAGCGGGGGAAGCGAAACCGCGTTGAGATCGGGCCACGGACGCCGGAGCCGGCCCGACAGCTTCACCGCCTGACCGGCAAGCCACAGATTGCCCGTCAAGGTCATTGCAGCGATCACCGCCGCCGCCGGGGGCAGCATCGACACAAGCATCTCGACCAGGCGATGACCGTCCTCGATGCCGGGAAACTGTAGCGCTGCGTCCTCAGGTGTTCCGGTCTGCACGCGTAAAATTTGCTCGAGAGCGTCCGTCAGGCCGTGCCTGATGGTGGCCGCGTCGGCCCCGAACGTCGCCAGCGCCCCGACCACTACGGTGGCGCCGACGGCTGCGGCCCACAACACCAGACGGCCAGGAGGATACCATTCCAGCTGCGCGGACCCGCCGTTTGCGACCGGGCGGCCGAGGAGTGCGAGATAACCCAGCCACCACGCCGGCGCCCCGACGGAGGCGAGAAAGGTCGCCAAAAAGAACATGCCGAATGCGCCGCCGAGCAGCGCGGCCGCCGCGACCGCCGCGGTGAGGCCGGCCCAGTGGCTCCAACCCAGGGCCGCGATCATGATCGGCAGCGGCGCCAGGTAGAACAGGAGGACGGACAGTCCAACCCCGGAGGTCACTGACCCGAACATCAGCGCGGCTGCCGTTCCGGCGCTAACTCCTATTAATATGACCTGCTTCATTACTAAGCTGTCCCGCTCATGGAGCGGTTAGAGGCGGATCGGCAGCCCCAACCGGGAATCAGAGGTCAATGATCAACGATCAGAACGCGTGGCTGATGACTGACCTGTGACATTGGTTATTGAATGACGTAAGGCAGCAGCCCGAGAAAGCGGGCGCGCTTGATGGCGCGCGCAAGCTCACGCTGCTTGAGCGCCGATACGGCCGTGATGCGGCTCGGCACGATCTTGCCGCGCTCAGAAATGTAGCGCTGCAAGAGGCGCACGTCTTTGTAATCGATCTTCGGCGCGTTCGCGCCCGAGAACGGACATGTCTTGCGCCGGCGAAAGAATGGGCGCCGCGCTGCGCCGCCGCCGAATTCACGGCCGCCGTGTCCAGCTTCGAAGGTCATGGCGTCAATGCTCCGTCACTTCGCTGTCGTCTTCGTTCCCGCGGTCCTCCCGGGCGCCGCGGCCGCCGTCGCGTTCGCGCCGGCGTTCGCCGCGGCGTTCGTCGCGGTCACGGTCGCGATCGACCTTTCGCATCATGGCCGAAGGGGCGGATTCGAGTTCATCGACCCGCACCGTCATGGCGCGCAGCACGTCCTCGTCGATGTGCTGGCGCCGCTCGAGTTCGGTGATCGCCGCCGCCGGCGCATCCACGTTGAGCAGGGTAAAATGCGCTTTGCGGTTCTTGCGGATGCGATAGGTAAGGGACTTGACGCCCCAATATTCCACCTTCGGGACGTTGCCGCCCATCTGTTCGATGACGCCCTTGAAACGGGCCGTCAGTTCATCCACCTGCTGCTGCGACAAATCCTGCCGCGCCAAAAAGACATGCTCATAGAATGGCATGCGGATTCCTCTCCACGGTTGCGCCGATCCGGCGCCAAGCCCCTCGTGCCTTTCGGGAAAGGCTCGAAAGCTTAAGAAGGCGGAAACACGGGACGTCGGGCCAAGCGGTCCTGCCGGCGTCAGCTCAAACCGGCCATAGATCAGGCCTGCGAATGCCAAGCGGCGGCCGTCCGTTCAGCTCCCAGCCGGGATCGAGCGGAAGACCGGCGTTATAGAGGCTTTGCGCCCGAATGCAACCGAAAAAGCGGCGAAATGCTGGAGACCCTCGCCAATGGGCGGGGCGCAAGCGCGTTTGTCACGCCAATTGCCGGTTGCCCTGCGGCCGAAGATTGCTTGGGCAGACTTGACACTGACCCGACCGGAGGTGTCTTTCCTGCCGCTTAAAGGCGCGCGGCTTCCCCCACCCCTGCCGAGCTCCCCGTGCGCAGACGTGCCGGGGAGGGTCGGCAGCGGTCAACCGGCCAATTTCGATCCCCGAGGGGAACTGAAAGAATGTCGATTGCATTGTTGTTTCCGGGCCAGGGCAGCCAAATGGTCGGAATGGGTAAGGCGTTGGCTGATGCCTATCCGGCAGCGCGGCGGGTGTTCGACGAAGTCGATACCGCCCTTGGCGCGCACCTCTCAGCGATCATCTGGGAAGGACCTGCCGAGGAACTCACTCTGACAGAGAATGCTCAGCCGGCCCTGATGGCGGTTTCGCTCGCGGCGATCCGCGTCCTCGAAACCGAGGCCGGTTTTAGTCCGGCGCGCGATGTGCGTTTCGTATCCGGCCACTCGCTTGGGGAATATTCGGCGCTGGCGGCGGCCGGCGCGCTCACGATCGCTGACACGGCGCGGCTGCTGCGCATGCGCGGCCAGGCCATGCAGAAAGCGGTGCCGGTCGGGGCGGGCGGCATGGCGGCCTTGCTGGGCCTCGAATTCGAGGCCGCCAGGGCGGTCGCGGCCGAAGCCGCGCAGGGGCAGGTCTGTGAAGCCGCGAACGACAACGGGGGCGGTCAGGTGGTGGTGTCGGGCGACAGGGCTGCGGTCGAGCGCGCGGTCGAAATCGCCAGGAGTCGGGGGGCGAAACGCGCCATGATGCTGCCGGTTTCGGCGCCGTTCCACTGCGCCCTGATGCAGCCCGCCGCGGACACAATGGCGCAGGCGCTCGCGGAGGTGACGATCGGCAAGCCGTCGCCGCCGCTGGTCGCCAATGTGGTGGCGCATGCCATCTCGGAGCCGCCGGAGATCGCCCGTCGTCTGGTCGAGCAGGTCACTGGCACGGTGCGCTGGCGCGAATGCGTTGCCTATATGGCGCGCGAAGGCGTGACCAGGTTCTATGAGATCGGTGCCGGCAAGGTGCTGAGCGGTCTCGTCAAGCGCATCGTTGGCGGCGCCGTCGCCAACGCGATCGGGACACCGCAGGATGTCCATGCGTTCGGCGCGACGTTGACGGCTTGAAGATGGCCATGTTCGATCTCGCCGGCAGGACCGCTCTCGTGACCGGGGCAACCGGGAGCATCGGCTGGGCCATCGCGCACGCGCTTCACGCCAACGGCGCAACAGTAACGATTTCGGGAACCCGCATCGAAATGCTCGATTCGCTCGCCGGTCAGCTTGGCGGCCGCGTGCACGTTGTGCGCTGCAACCTCGCTGACCGGGAAGATGTGGAAAATCTCGTTCCGGCCGCAGAGGCCGCAATGGGTCACATCGATATTCTGGTCAACAACGCCGCCATCACGCGGGACAACATCTTTGTGCGACTCAAGGACGAGGACTGGGATGAGGTTCTTGCCGTTGACCTCACCGCGGCTTTCCGGCTCATCCGCGCCGCCGTGCGTGGGATGATTCGCCGCCGCTTCGGCCGCATCATCGGGGTTACCTCGGTGGTTGGCCTGACCGGCAATGCCGGTCAGGCCAACTACGCTGCTGCCAAGGCCGGAATGATCGGCATGACCAAATCGCTTGCCCAGGAGGTGGCGTCGCGCGGCATCACTGTAAATACGATCGCGCCGGGGATCATCGATACAGCGATGACCAGCGCTCTCACCGACAAGCAAAAGGACGCGATCGTCGCGCGCGTGCCGGCTGGTCGGCTGGGGACGCCTGACGATGTGGCCGCTGCCGCGCTCTATCTCGCCTCGCTTGAGGGTGCCTACGTAACCGGACAGACGCTCCATGTGAACGGCGGAATGGCCATGATTTGAGGTCGTGGAACAGCAAATCGCCAGCCTCAGGAGGCTCCGCGATGCTGGTCAAGGCAATTGAAGTGTGGTAACCCCCGAAACGACTGGACGATGTGGTGGGGCGCTCAAAAAAATCCGAGGCGAGTGTTTCCCAGCTGGCGTCGACCACGACGATGCCGCGTTCGGCGATTGCGGGATCGCTAGGCCGGCCAAGCCAATCAAGAGGCGCACGAGGTTTTGGAAAATGGATGACATTGGCGAGCGGGTAAAGAAGATCGTCGTGGAGCATCTTGGCGTCGAGCCCGAGAAGGTGACGGACGGTGCGAGTTTCATTGACGATTTGGGCGCCGACAGTCTCGACACCGTCGAGCTTGTCATGGCGTTCGAAGAGGAATTTGGCTGCGAGATTCCCGACGACGCGGCCGAGACGATCCTGACCGTTGGCGACGCGGTAAAATTCCTCGAAAAGAACGCCAAAAGCTGATCGCCGCGCACGCGCAGCTGACCGTTGCGGTCCTTGAAGGCAATAGTGTTTGAGTCCCCGGCAGGATGTTTCGATTTCCGGTTGTCTGTTAGCCGGCAAGCGATGCGTGCTGCATCGAGCGGCAACCGGCCCGGTTGGCCGGGCCGCAATGTTTGCGTACAACCGGCGGTGCAAAACAGCTGTTTGTGGCCCGTGCGGACGAACCCATGAGGCGCGTTGTCGTAACAGGCATGGGGATGGTCACGCCGCTTGGTTGCGGGGTTGAGACCTCGTGGCAGCGGTTGATCGCCGGTGAAAGCGGCGCGCGCAAGGTCGACACCTTCGACGTGTCCGATCTGCCGGCGCGCATCGCGTGCATGATTCCGCGCGGCGATGGCGCCGACGGCACCTACAACCCCTCCGATTGGATGGAACCCAAGGAACAGCGCAAGGTCGACGATTTCATCGCCTACGCGATGTGCGCGGCGACCCAAGCGATCCGTGACGCGGACTGCGCGCCGCGGACTTATGAGGACGAGATCGCCATCGGCGTGATGATCGGCTCCGGTATCGGCGGCGTCGCCGGCATTGCCGAAACTGCTCTGGTGCTCAAGGAGCGAGGTCCGCGGCGGGTATCGCCGTTCTTCATCCCGGGACGCCTCATCAACCTTGCCTCGGGCTACGTGTCGATCGCCCACAAGCTGAAGGGGCCGAATCACGCTGTCGTCACCGCCTGCTCGACGGGGGCGCACGCGATCGGCGACGCCGCGCGCCTGATCGCGCTGGGCGACGCCGATCTGATGGTGGCGGGTGGGGCCGAATCGCCGCTCGACCGGTTGTCGATGGCAGGTTTTGCGGCCTGCCGCGCACTGTCGACCGCGTTCAACGACGAGCCGACGCGGGCGTCGCGGCCCTACGACCAGGATCGGGATGGCTTCGTCATGGGGGAGGGGGCCGGTGTGGTGGTGCTGGAAGAGCTCGATCATGCCCGGGCGCGCGGCGCCAGGATCTACGCGGAGCTGATCGGCTATGGCCTGTCGGGGGACGCCTACCATATCACGGCGCCCGCCGAGGACGGCGATGGCGCCTTGCGCTGCATGACCGCAGCGATCCGGCGCGCCGGCATCACACCGGGCGAGATCGACTACATCAACGCACATGGCACCTCGACGCCGCTCGGCGACGAGATCGAGCTCAATGCGGTGCAACGGCTCATCGGAGACGATGCCAGGCACATTGCCATGTCTTCCACCAAGTCTTCGATCGGCCATCTGCTCGGCGCTGCCGGCGCCGTCGAGGCCATTTTCTCGATTTTGGCGATGCGCGACAGGGTTGCGCCGCCGACGCTCAACCTCGACAATCCTTCCGTCAAAGCGGTGGTCGACTTGGTGCCGCACCGCGCGCGCGAACGCGAAATCGATGTGGTTTTATCGAACTCGTTCGGGTTTGGCGGCACCAACGCGTCGCTGGTGTTTCGCCGCCTGCACGATTGAAGCGTGCCTTGCGGGACAGGCAGCGTAGGTTTAAGAGCGTGGTTGCGTTAGGGTAATCGACAAAAGGCCATAATTCATCGCTGTTCTTGCGCGTTCCGACCTTTTCCTGCGGGGGAGGGGTCGGAGGGGGGATTGTATCCCTGGGGTGGCGTTGGTTTCGTTAATCTCTGAGCGGATTTGTATCCATGGCCGATTCTCGTGATGCAGCCTCCGAACTGATGCGGGACGCGGCGCGGGTGAAGCGGGAAACGGTGATGCGCGCCCCGTCGCGCGAGGGAACTGCGGATGGGCGCAGAGGCACGATGGCTGGCGAACGACCTGGCGAGATCAAGCGAGTAGCGCCGCGCAGTCCGCGCGCGGCTCTCGAGCCCGAGCCGGTTCCGGTGCCGGCGCGCTGGTCGGAGAGCGTGCGCCATCCCCTCGTCATGGCCGGCAACGCGGTGTTCACCGCGCTGATCCTGCTCGCGCTTGCAGGCGGCATTCTGTTCGTCGTCGCCAAGCAGCGCTTTGAAGCGCCTGGCCCGCTCGAGCAAGATAAGATCGTCAATATTCCGCCGCGCCTCGGCATCCGTGACATTGCGGATCTCCTGGCCCGGGAGGGCGTGATCGATTCGCCCTGGACCTTCGCGATGAGTGCCCTGCTTGCAAAGACGCATGACGAATTGAGGTTCGGCGAGTATCAGTTCCCCAAGCAGGCGAGCTTGCATGACGTGATCAACACAATCATCGATGGCAAGGTCGTGCTGCACCAGATCACCATCCCTGAGGGTTTGACGTCAGAGCAAGTGGTGCAGCGTCTGCTGGAAACGGACATCTTGTCCGGCAGCATCAAAGACATTCCGCGCGAGGGCTCGATGCTCCCCGAAACCTATCGCTACCCGCGGGGTTCTTCACGCGAGCAGGTGATACAGCGGCTGCAGCAGGCACAGGCGCGCGTCGTCCAGGAGGTCTGGGAGCGCCGGATGCCGGACCTGCCGCTGCGCACGCCCCAGCAACTGGTTATCCTGGCCTCGATCGTCGAGAAAGAAACCGGCCGCGCCGACGAACGCACTCGCGTCGCGGCTGTTTTCATCAATCGTCTCAAGCAGCACATGAAGCTGCAGTCAGATCCCACCATTACCTACGGGCTGGTGGGCGGCAAGGGTACGCTCGGCCGGCCCATCCTGAAAAGCGAGATCGAGCAGCATACGCCCTACAACACCTATGTCATCGAGGGCCTGCCGCCGGGGCCGATCTCGAATCCGGGTCGCGCGGCGCTCGAAGCGGTTGCCAATCCGGCCCGCACCAAGGAACTTTATTTCGTCGCCGACGGCACCGGCGGCCACGCCTTTTCGGAGACCCTCGAGCAGCACCAGCGCAACGTCGCCCGCCTGCGCGCGCTTGAGCAGGGGTCGCCGCCGACAGCGGCACAGCCCCCGACGCCTATTGCGGGGCCGGTGCGTGCGGTGCCCGTGCGCCCGTCGCTTCAGCCGCCGCCGACCCAGCCGCGTTAACGCCGCCGCGGCCGGGCGGATGCCGCTTCTGCGCCCAGCATGCCGTGCGGCTTGAGGCGCGTCGTCGCCATCGCTAAGTTCTAAAGCGATTCCGTTTTTCCATGAACCGAAAGTGTTTTGCATGGCGCTGTCGAGCATGACGGGATTTGCCCGCGGCCACGGGGAGTCGCGTGGATATGCATGGTCGTGGGAAATCAAATCCGTCAATGCCAAGGGGCTCGACCTGCGCCTGCGGTTGCCGCCCGGCTGGGACGCCGTAGAGCCGCCGGTGCGGGCGAAAGCCGGCGAGTTGCTCACACGCGGCACCGTCTACGCCACCCTCGGCATCGAGTGCCATGCCAAGTCGCCGGTGGTGCGCCTCAACGAGGATGTGCTTAACGCCGTCCTCGGCACCGTCAAGTCGCTCTCCGGCCGCATCGATGCCGATCGTCCGCGGCTCGATGGCATTCTCGCCGTCAAGGGCGTCATCGAGGTGGTCGATGCCGAGCAAGGCGAAGAGGAGCGGCGTACGGTGGAATCCGAGGTTGTCTCGGGTTTCGGCGCGGCACTCGCGAGCCTGATCGAGAACCGGCGGCGCGAGGGTGAGGCGCTCGGGCGCATCCTTTCCGGGCGCCTCGATGAGATTGCGGTGTTGATTGATCGCGCCGAGGCTGCCGCCGCTCGCCGGCCGGATGCCATCAAGCAACGCATCGCCGACCAGATCGCGGCTCTGTTGGAAGTGTCAGACCGTTTCGATGCCGACCGTCTGCACCAGGAAGCGGTTTTGATCGCTGCCAAAGCGGACGTGCGGGAGGAACTCGATCGGCTCGCGGCCCATGTCGAGCAAGCGCAAATGACGGTGATGAAAGGCGGCACGGTCGGCCGACGGCTCGATTTCTTGTCGCAGGAATTCAACCGCGAAACCAACACGCTTTGCGCAAAGTCGAACGATCTTGAGCTCACCAATATCGGGCTCGAGCTGAAAGGCGTGGTCGAGCAGTTCCGTGAGCAGGTCCAGAACCTGGAATGACCAGGGGTCAGTAATCACTCATCAGAGCAAGCGCCGGTACTGATTACTGAGTTCTGATGCCTGACATGGGGGCACATTTGTCTGACCAGGAGATGCAGCATCGCCACGACAGGGATGAGGTGCCACGGCGCGGTCTCATGCTCGTGCTGTCATCGCCGTCGGGAGCGGGCAAGACAACGCTGTCGCGGATGCTGCTGGAACGCGATTCCATAGTCGTGCTGTCGATCTCGGTGACGACGCGCAAGCCGCGGCCGGGCGAGGTGGAGGGCCGGGACTATCAGTTCATTGATGCAAGGACGTTCGACGCCATGGTGGTGCGCGGCGACCTTCTCGAATGGGCCGAGGTGTTCGGGGAGCGGTATGGCACGCCGCGTCAACCGGTCGAGCGCGCCCTGGCGATGGGACGTGATGTACTGTTCGACATCGACTGGCAAGGCACGCAGCAACTGCGTGAAAAGGGCCGCGACGACCTGGTCAGCGTTTTCGTGCTGCCGCCGTCGATTGCGGACCTTGAAAGGCGCCTGCGCACCCGCGCCCAGGATGCCGACAACGTTATCCGCGCCCGCATGTCTAAGGCTGCCAATGAGATGAGCCATTGGGCGGAATACGACTATGTGGTGATCAATCGCGATGTGTCGCGCGCCTTCGACGACGTCTGCGCGATTCTTGCCGCCGAGCGCCTGAAGCGCGATCGTCAGACCGGGCTCTCGGGCTTCGTCCGGGCGCTGCAGGCCGGATGGGCCGAGCTCGTATGCCCGGGCGAAAGTTCTGACCCCGCCGAGTCTTAACCTGTGTTTGCGGCATCGCGATCCGGCGCGGCGAGTGAGGACCATGCCAAGATTACCCAAGTTGGGTTAGCTGGTGATCCGCTAACCGCTCTGGAACGGGCATTGCGTCCCCGGATGGTGGTGGCGACAAGGCCGGGGAACCTGCGGCCGGGCGGCTCGCGGTTTTGCCGCGCTCGGGAGGTTGCGGGCCGTCTTATACCGGAGTAAAGCTGCGCGGTTGTTTCGATGTCTTGCCAGAAGCCGTCGGACTGGTTCTCGATCCTCGGTGGCAAAAACTCCTCCGCCGCGGCAACTCCTGCGCCAACAAGGACTTGCGTGCCAGGATCGATAACTTCATCACCTGCTTCAACGCGACCATGGCAAAGCCCTTCCGTTAGACATGGCGGCAAAACCCCTAACTGGGTGAGCATTTGAGTCCGACAACTGCGCTCTGATGTATTAGTGTGCTGCAACCCGGAGGGCGCCGACGCGTTCCCTCAAAGGAGGCGTGCCATGGTGACCAATCCGTCCGATATCGATCGTTTCGAGCGCAGGGCTATGGGGGCGCTGCGCGCCGGTTGGCGCTTCTTGCTAATCGAAGGCATTATTCTTCTCGTGCTTGGCGCCGCAGCTATCATCGTTCCGCCGATTGCCACCTTTGCGGTCGCAATCATCTTGGGTTGGTTATTTCTGATCAGCGGGATCGTCGGTTTCGTCATGACCTTCATGATGCGGCACGCACCCGGCTTCTGGTGGTCGCTGTTCTCCGCCGTCGTCGCGATCGCCGCCGGCCTTGCGCTGCTCGGATCGCCGGCCACCGGAGTGCTATCGCTGACGTTGCTCCTGATCGCATTTTTCGTCCTGGAGGGCATCGCCACCATCATGTATGCGCTCGATCACAAGCGCGAGCTGTCGGGGCGATGGGGTCTGCTGCTGGCGAGCGGGATTGTCGACCTCGTGCTCGCCGCCATCATCATGGCGGGCCTGCCGGGCACTGCCGCCTGGGCGATCGGGCTTTTGGTCGGCATCAACATGCTGTTCGGCGGTGCTGCGTTGATCGGGCTCGCATTGCACGCCCGTCACCTTGCCGCGTGAGCTCGCCCTTGCTGGTTTGCGGCGCAGCCCGGGTTATCCGGGAATACCTTGCCGACACGTCAAGTCCGGTTTCGCTGGCGCTTAAGCCGGGCTAGGAGGACGCCAATGAGGGGCCCAGCACCACCCGCCCGACGACGTGGCCAGCGCGCAAGTCATTTAGCGCAGCCTGGGCTTCGGCAAGCGGGCGCTCTGCGATTGGAATCGCGGGGGCATGGCCGGCGCGGGCGAGCGCCATTAGTTCTTCGGCCTCGGCGAGCGTCCCGGTGAGTAGGCCCTCGATGGTCATGGCGCGCAGGACGAACATCGCGACGGGCGTCCCGAAGCCGCCGCCGATGAGCCCTGTAACCACGACCTTGCCGCCTTTGGCGAGCACGCCCGTGGCGAAAGCAAGCGAGGACTCCGAGCCGACGAAGTCGCACGCCGCATGCACGCCGCCGCTCGTCGCAATTACGGCCTTGCGGGCGGTCGGATCGGCCGGGTCGAACGCCGCAGCGGCGCCCGCCCGCAGTGCGGCCTGGCGCTTGCCGGCGTCGATGTCGGCGACCAGCGGCGCCGTCGCGAACAGGGTGCGGGCAAGCGATATGCCCATCATGCCAACGCCGCCGAGGCCGACCAGCAGCACCGGGCCACGCATCGCGTGAGCCTTGAGCCGCTTGAGACCCGCATAGGCGGTGAGGCCAGAACACATCAGCATGCCGGCGAGCGCTGGCGCCAGCGGCGCGTAGTCGAGAAGATAGCGCTCATGCGGCACCAGCACGTGGCTTGCAAACCCGCCGTCGGCCGCAATGCCGAGGTGACGCGGGGCCGCGCATAGATTCTCCTCGCCCCGCTGGCAAGCCGGGCAGCAGCCGCAGCCGATCCATGGGTAGACCGCGACCTTGCGCCCCGGCACGGCCGCGGCATCCGCGCCGGCGCTTTCGATCACGCCGGCGATCTCATGGCCGAGCGTGAACGGCAAGGTGCGGCCCGATGTGATGTCGAGCTTTTTGCCGCCGTCCAGCCTGAAGTACCCATCCTGCATGTGCAGGTCGGAGTGGCAGACGCCGCACCGCTCGATGCGCACCAGCACTTCGGAGCGCTGCGGCTGAGGGCAGTCGACGACGGTGTCGACCAGCGGCGCCCCGTAGGCGAGAAGGGATTGGCGGCGAAGCTTGGTCGTCATGCTATTGCTACCGCAGCGATCTGGCTTCCCGACAACGGGAAATTGGAGAATAACCCGAAAAAAATAGCGGAAATCCGCATCACTCGCCACGCTCCCGCGATCCTTCTCGCCACATTGTCCGGCTCGTGTGCGGATACCTTTGCGGCAGGGACGTAAAATGGCTACCTGCTGCCGACGCGGTGAGCGTTCGGGCCTGCCCAAACCGGCTTTCTCGGCGGCGATTATCATTGTCATGGCGGGCAAACCCAAACCGTACCGCTTGGCTCGCGGCATGATCGCGCACAACGCCCGTGAGGGTGCTTCGTGAATTCGCCTGTTGCTCGATGCGGATTGTTCTTGGGCGCTGGTCGAACCAAAGAGATTGAGCGCCGAAATTCGAAAGACTGTTGGAAAAATCGCGATAATCAGGTTCCGTTCGGTGCCGCATCCACGAGATGTCGATCAAGGCTGCGCTGGGCCTGCGCTGATTTCCAACTGGCGCCGGCCGTCGAGAGGCCGCCTCGACCCGGATTGGTGGCATCCCGTACGGGTGCGCGGCGGCGCCAAAGGCCGCCGCGCTTCTAAAACCGTCACCGCGGTGGCTTCGATCATCTCGGCATGGCGCAGGACCCTGCCGCGCGCTAGACCGCAGACGCGCAGGCGCGCCTGTTCGCAGCTGGTCATCTGGATTTAATTGTTGTCGTCACGTCGCGGGTGCACTCAGCCATTTTGACGGATTTCAGCCGCGCTGTTGGGCATCACTCGACATGAACTCGCCAACCGCGTTCGTCAGCGCGACAAATCCCGCCACGGGAACCTCCTCCGCCCGCGCGGCCGGATCGATGCCGGCCGCCGCGAGGATCGGCTGGGGGTCGGCGGTGAGCGTGCGCAGGCTCTGCCGCAGCATCTTGCGCCGGTGCCCGAAGGCTGCGGCGGTGACGCGCTCCAGCAGCTTGCGGGAGCAGGGGAGGGGGGTTGCACGAGGGACAAGCCGCACGACCGACGAGGTCACCTTGGGCGGCGGCACGAAGGCCGAGGGCGCGACGTCGAACATGATCTTTGCCTCAGTACGCCATCCCGCCAGCACCGCGAGGCGGCCGTATTGCTTGGCGCCGGGCACAGCCACGATGCGCTCGGCGACCTCGCGCTGAAACATCAGGACCAGCGAATCGTACCATGGCGGCCACGGTTCGATGCCAAGCCAGCGCACCAGCAGCGCGGTTGCGATGTTGTAGGGAAGGTTCGCGATGACGCGCGCCGCAGTTATATTGCCGCCGGCTCGATGTTGCATTGAGTCGGTTGGGAACATGGCCGTAGCCGCAGACTCCTCCCCTCGCCCAACTGAAGTCCGATGTTGCCGATTTCGCTCAGTGGCCGAACCCTCCGCCCGACCGAAATCGGCCGTCGCCGATTTCGGCCGTTCCGATTGATCGGCCGAAACAGCCCCAAGCGTGCCTTCTCCCGCAAGCGGGGGAGGGCAGCGAGCATGGCAGGGAGCCACAAGGGAGGTGGCAACAGGGGGGATCGGCGCACGGTTCCAGTCAATCTCGAGCGCGTCCGCCTCGACCGCCGTCAGCCTTTCTGGATAATGCGCGGCAATCTCCGCCAGCGCCGCGATGGCGCGGCTGTCGCGTTCGATCGCGATCACGTGGTGCGCGCCGTTCGCGAGCAAGGCGCGCGTGAGCCCGCCCGGCCCAGGCCCGATCTCCACGACCGTGACGCCCTTAACCGCGCCGCCCGCCCGCGCAATGCGCGCCGTCAGATTGAGGTCGAGGAGGAAATTCTGTCCAAGCGATTTCTTCGCTGACAGGCCGTGGCGCCGGATCGTTTCACGCAGCGGCGGCAGCTCGTCGATCGCCGTCATGTGGCAACCAAAGTGTCCATCGCGGGTCCACGCAGGTGAAAGTTGTGCCGATAGGATCGTCAAATTTGCATTGATGTGTCCTGATGTCCATCTCGCTCGCAGTGACTCTCTGGCGGACACCGCACGTGCTGCGTCGCAACAACTTACGCCTGCGGAACCGGGCTTTTCGCAACATATCTAGGCGAGCGACGGATGCGAGGAAACCAATCGCAAGCGGGCCTCATGACGCGGGCCGGCTAGCCGGAATTCCCGCGGTCGGCAGTTGTTCCAGTCCGTCAGGTTGCCGCGGCGGTAGACCGTTCGTTCGGCTCGCCCGGGGCACATCATCGTACGAGCTCTGCCAACCCTTAGGGGCAGGTCCAGCATCTTCTGTGGAAAGCGTTTATCCACGCAGCCTTGCGGGCAAAGACGCCAATTAGAAGGGCGCCCCGCAGGGTTTACTCGGCATGCGCGTCCTTGGGGCCGCGACAGGAACTCGAAGCCAGCCGCGAAGGCGCCGCGGATCGCTGGAGGGACGCTCGCCCCAATCGGATCCGCGTCGTTAGAGTTGGTATTTGGAACAGATGCCCAACAATCGGATTTAGCCGGCCGTTCCTATCGTCTGCGGTGATGTGGCAACCGCAACATCCTCGCAGGCAGACAGCCTCGCGGCGAGGCGCAGGGCTGCGATCAGGCTGGAGGGATCGGCCCTGTCGGTGCCGGCGATATCGAACGCCGTACCGTGGTCGGGCGATGTTCGCACGAACGGAAGGCCGAGCGTGAGATTGACGGCATGGTGGAACGCGAGCGTCTTGATCGGGATCAGCGCCTGATCGTGATACATGCAAAGCGCGGCGTCGTAGGTCGCGCGTGCCGCCGGGTGAAACAAAGTGTCCGCCGGCAGTGGTCCGCGCGCCGCGATGCCAAGCCGTTTGAGCATTTCTACCGCCGGCCGCACGAT
>JASHRR010001211.1 GCA_030037185.1 Xanthobacteraceae bacterium
GATGGTCGCTTCCCCGGGAACGCACGGCGGCGTACGAACTAGATGTGACCCGGCGCTCTCAAGGTCAGCTCGGTCATCCCCGGGTGGTTCTGCCCCGACTGCGGTCTCTCGGAGTTACGCTGTCGCATTTGCGACAGGCATGCATCTGCCTCCTGGCCGCAACTGACATAGAGTGCCATCGTATTCCTTCCACGTGCCGTGTGTACATATGTAGGTACGTGGGTATCCACTGTCAGAAAGTGTAAAGGACTCGCCATCTCGGTAGATCTGGCCAAAGGCCTCGCAGGAACTACCCGCGGCGGGAGCGCTTTCTGCAAGTGTTACGCCGATGAGGAATAAAGTCGCAGCACCTCCGTAGGCGGTGGCAGACATTTCCTGTTTTCCTTTCGAGTATCCAGGCTATCTATGTCATCACATACGAGACGATGACATGTTGATGTGGATCATGCTGCCTTGCCAGGGGAAAGAAAAAGAGGCGCTTCCTCATCGGTATTTCTGCGCCGTTTGGGTGCCCGATTGATCGGGATCAAGGTCATCTACGCGATGACGGGTCACACATTTGGCATGATTGCAAAAACGTTTTTGTCGATGCCAAAAGCTATCGGAGAATTTATCATGCATAGGTGGTGTGAGATTATTACTGTTTCCCTGATCGCTGCTGCGCCATGGTTAGTTACGACTGCCGGGGCAGCGCCTATATCGCAATCGATGTGGCTGCAGCCCGCTCTTACGCCACCGGTCGAGGCCGTACACCACCACCGAGGTCGGCGGAGTGGTTATCTAGGCTATCGGGGCAGCGGATTTATCAGCGCGGGCATAGGGGCGGGCGCTTTGCTCAGCAGGTTTCTTGGCACCACCAGACCCTACGGTTATTACGGATACGGACGGGGCTATGCATACCCGCCCAGCACTGCCTACAGGTACCGTCCAGGGCATCCGTATGAATTTGATCGGCAGCTTAGCGGGCGCGACTGAGAGGCCGATAAGACGCATCGAATGATCGAGGCGTCCTCCTTTTTTCGCCCGGTTCGCATTGCGTCGGGCCCGGGAAAAACCATGCGCGGGAGCGGCGCTCCAAGAAAGACTTCGGACCCATGGTCGCCATTTCGCCAGGAGACATCGCGCTGCGACCAATCGACCTGCCGCCACCGATAAAGGGTCGCGCCCTCCCGTTTCATGAAGCGGTGGCGCAGCGCCGCACCATCCGCGAGATTGCAGCGATGCCGCTAACTCTAGCCCAGCTCTCGAACCTCCTGTGGGCTGCCTGCGGCGTAAATCGGAAGGATGGGCCCTTCGGCGCGCCGGGGCGGACGGCGGCTTCGGCTAGCAACTCCCAGGAGATCGACCTCTACGTGGCGCTCGAAGACGGCGTCTATCTCTATGAGGGCGCGACGCACCGGCTGGATCCCATCGCCGCCGGCGATCTGCGCTCCATCGCGATGAACAGCCGTCAGGGTGTCGGCTCGAAAGCGCCGGTTCAGCTGATCTACGTCGTCGATCTGCATCGTCTCACACACACCGTCGGATTCGACGAACCGGGCCTGCACGATCCGGAAATCCAGAAGTCGTATTACTTTGTCGACACTGGCATCATCGCCGGCAACGTCTATCTGTTCGCCGCGGCGCACGGCCTGGCGAGTTGGTTCCACAACTGCGAGAAACAAGCTGTGACGAAGAGTCTGGCGCTGCGTCCGGAGCAGAAAGTGCTGTTCGCTCAGTCGGTCGGCTGGCCCGCGAGCGCCGAGGCGAGGCCATGAAGCGTTCCGGCAACACGGTGCTGATGACCGGCGGCTCGACGCATCGGTTGAGCCCACACGAGTTCGTCGACGCCCTTGGTCAATCGATATGTCGTTGACGCCGCCGTACGGGGACATTGAGCTCGGGAAAAAAGGTTATTGGTTGTTAGTTTCGCGGCGGGTGTTGTCGCCGGCGACATGGCAGACGCGCCCGTGCAAGTCCGGGCGCCTACCTCTGCTGCGCGTCGATCAGCCGTTGTTCGCCGCGGGTGCCGATAATGACCGTGC
Source organism: Xanthobacteraceae bacterium (assembly GCA_030037185.1). Next base: position 2,025 of record JASHRR010001211.1, read on the forward strand.
TGCTAGCGTCGGGGAACGCCTCCGCCAAAAAACGAGATCCGCGTCAATCTTGAGGCGCCGATCATCTTGTCCGCCTTGCTGATCCCGTCGTCACGAATCCGCGGCCGGTCCTGATCGACGTCTCGTCCGGCCTCGGCTTTCGCACCGATGACACATATGGCGGTCTATCGCGCCAGCAAGGCTGGGGGCACGCCTTTACACTCCGCGGGGGCCCGCCCGTACGGCAATTCTCTGCGAATGCTCTGCCTTCGGCAGCGTGCCATCGGGCCGGCGCAGTGGCCGCGTTCCCTGCACGAAGTTGTAGACTTGATGTCACCGGTAGCGTACGCGGCCGTGAAGACAGCGGTTTAACTTTCATGCGTAGTCTGATGAGACGTTCCGATGCCGTCCTTTGGACCATATATGCGCTTCTCGGCACGAATCGATGGGCGATACCATCTAGCAAATCCGTGGCAGTTCCAACGTCACGTTTGTCGCGTTCCAGCGTCTTCGGCTCGATAACATCCCGGCATATCTTGAGGTGGATCAATGTTGCACGCATGAGGGCAATGCAAAGTTCATCAAAATGATCGCTGATCAACGTCTCTGGGTTATCGCGCTGAAATCTGCAGCGTTGCCCGTTCGGCAATCGCTGATCTACAACAGGCGGGCATCTGCAGAAGGACGCGCGCGATGGAGTCATTGTCATGAAACGTCTCTCAATGATTGCTGTCGCGATTGCGGCGGCGATGGTACCCGCGGCCGCCGACGACATCGTTCCTTACGCCTATCGCCCGCCAAAGATCGGCGAGACTTATGTGCCCGGACTAGGCGATATCATGCAAGCGATTCAATGGCGCCATATCAAGCTCTCTTACGCCGGTAAGCTGGGCAATTGGGGCCTTGCAGGTTACGAGCTTAGCCAAATGCTGGAGAATCTAAACAATGCTGCGCGACTGTACGAGAATATTCCGATCGAAAAGATTGAGATGGTCGACCGACCGCTGATCGCACTTTCTGATGCCATCAAGGCCAAAAGCGGTCCGCGTTTTACTCGTGCCTTTACTGATCTGACTGGGACCTGCAACAGCTGCCATATGGCGGCGCAGGTGGGCTTTATTACGATTCAGGTTCCGACGGCCTCGCCGTTCAGCGACCAACCGTCCCAGACAAGGGGAAGGTGAGACACGCTGCCCGTTCATCCAGGTAGGCACTGTCACCAGGGCATATCGCTCGGGAGCGCCTCGGCGCGCGCTGCGAGCTCATCCGCATAGGTAACATAATCCGCACGGATCTGCTGTTGTCGCCCGACGAGATGGACCTGGAGGCGGTGCAGCGCGAGTTGGCCGCCTACGATCCGGCCGCAGCGACGGCGGTGGAGAAGAGCAGAAGAGCGAGGAGTACATGGTGCGGCGCGTGCAGCTGTGGCGCCGGTCGTTCCTCACGCTGCCGATAATAATCTCATCGATGAAGGAGCCGGGCGGTGTGACGGTGGCGCTAGCCGTGCACATGGCGCAAGATCTCGAGGTCTTCAAATACGGCGTTCTGCTGTTCTGGCCGAATGCGTCCGTCCTCGGCACGACGGCCATCTCGCTCGCCAGCGCTTGGGCGCAGGGCGAGGTTTCCAGTTGGCGCGGCAGCCTGAACATCAAATTCAAGGACGCACCCGGATTTTATGCCGTCTACAGGGGTGCGGTTATGCTCGCGGTTGGCGTGGTGCTGATCCCGGGCGCATCGCTCAACGTCATCATCCTCGGCGTCCAGGCGCTCGCCGGCATAATGCTGCCGTCGGCGATCGTGTTCTTGAATCTGCTGCTCAACGACAAGCAAGTGTTGAGAGGACTGCACGGCAGCCAGTTCTCAACAAGCTGCGAACAACGTGGTCACCTGAGTGATCATCATCGCGCTATTCGTAATGTCCGGTCTGGCGGCGCAGGGACTGCTGCCGGAGTTTTTCCCCGCAACGGGATGAGGTGAGTGGAGCATCGATGACAGATGAACTCTCACCGCAAACTACCGCCAAGTGAATCGAGCGCTTGCCGAATGGCGAGTTCCTTGTCATTCATCCGCTTGTGACTCGACGGAAGAGAAATGCGAAACCGACAGCCTGGGATATGGCTCAGTGACTCCAATCGTCAAATGGTCGCTCATCGCCTTGCGGAGCCATCTGATCGTCATGGCCATGATGGTGTTCTATCGCTGCCCTTCAATTCGCACATATTACCGGTTGAACGCTCGGCATTCGCGGCTACTGTTGGCGCTTTAAGAGGAAGTTTCCTGGACGCCAATCGCGGGAATGGTCCGAACTTTTCGCTCGGATTGATTCTCGACAAAATGAGACAGCTAGCACCTTTCCGCCGCAATCACCGGCAAAGTCATTGCCCCGGGAAGAGCAGAAGGCTCGGACTGCGTCCATCGCAAGCACGACGCACTATCTCGTCGCCACAACACCTTCGCCTCAGCCAAAGCGGCCCGTTATATATCTTTGGGTTTGCACGTTCTGTGGGGACGTGAAAATGTTGTGGCTCGAATCGAATTCAAGCAATGCGCCCAGATACATGAAACCTGCGTAGTCCGAAATTCGCGCAGCTTGTTCCATGTTGTGGGTAATAATTGCGATCGTATGATCGACTTTAAGCTCGTGGATGGTTTCCTCAATTTTTGACGTCGTCATCGGGTCAAGCGCTGAACATGGCTCGTCGAGCAGGATCACATCGGGCTGGAGCGCCACAGTACGAGCGATGCAAAGCCGCTGCTGCTGGCCTCCCGAAAGCCCAAGCCCGTCGGCCGAGAGATCATCCTTCACCTCATTCCAGAGGGCTGCGCGCCGCAATGCAGACTCGATGCGATCATCCATCTCGGCCCTGGACAGTCGTTCATAGAGGCCGATCCCAAAGGCGACGTTGTCATAGATGGACATCGGAAATGGCGTAGGTATCTGGTACACCATGCCGACGCGGGCGCGCAGCAGGTTGAGGTCGACATCTCGCGCGAGTATGTTCTTGCCGTCGAGCAGGACTTCTCCCTCCGCCCGGTGACCTGGATAGAGTTCGTAGATGCGGTTGAAGACACGCAGAAATGTGGATTTGCCGCATCCCGACGGTCCGATCAGGGCGGTGACCTGGTTGGCGTAGAGGGGCATCGAGATATCCTTTAACGCCCAAGTTTCTCCATAATAGAAGTCGAGATGACGCACGATGATCTTCGCGTGTAGCGTGGGACTACGCGATGGGGGAGAAGTAGAATAGTTGACCTCGGCCATGACGACCTGTGATCTCAAACCGGACTTAGTCGTTGCAAAATGATGAACACCGAAGGCACTGCTTCATTGCGATAGGTCATTCACGAAACTGTCATCCAACGCACGGAACTCGCATGGTGAGTGACCCACAGTCGCAAGCGCTTGCCTTTCCGTCACGAAACGATTTAGGTCTCAACGACGCCTAATGGAATGGTCCGGCCGTGCTCCTGCCTCACCGGCGAGTGATGCTGGAATGGGGGGAGGGTCAAACGGAGCACCCGTCATGTCCAACAAATTAATCGCGACCAATGCCACGATGGGCATCGATATCGCAGGAACTCGTTCCACGTCGCCGGTCTCGATCGACGCGGCGCGATCGTGGTGAGGCAGAAGTGGAACGAAAGAACAAAGCTTATCGAGAAACATGTCTGCGATCGCACTGCCCGCACCACCGACGCGTCCCGGCACGCCCGCGAGTACGCGAGTGTCGGAGGAAACCATTGTTGGCGCTCCTTCCGCTTGCTTGAAACGGGTCTGCCGAGGTGAAGATGAGCGCGACGTGCAAAACTTTGGGCCTGTCACTCCTTCGGCACCCGCCCCAAAGCCAATGTCACCGCAGCATGCTTTGTTCCGTTCGCAGTAGCAGGCGGGGAAGCTGAGTCTGGAGACTATCAGCGGGGCTTTGCGCGTAATGGAAGTTTTCCCCGTGCTTGGCATACCACCAGTAATACCGTGGAATTGGACGGAGCTGAGGCGTGGCGCGGTCGGATAGGGCCAGAAAACCTCGTCGATGTAGCACCATCCCCATCCTTCCGGCGGATCGTAGCCTTCGATGATGGGGTGTCCGGTCGCACGGAAATGTTTGGTAGCGTGGCGATTCAGCGAGCCATCACAATAGCGTGGCCGCACGTCCGGCATAGCCGCAAGCCACCTCGAGCCAGTTTTCAAGCACTCCTCGCAGTTTTCGTGACACTGGTTCCCAATGGGGTTGGTAAGCATTAACCAGGAAAGCGACCGTTGCACCTGGGCGCCTTCACCGACCACCCCGGCAACGCGCTTCACGGAACCGGATCGGACGTCGCGCTGATCGCAAACACGGACGCACGCGCGTCTCCAACGGCCGACTTGCGCGGCCGGCCTCCTTACCGGTCAACAAGAAGCCTTTCGGGTCGAGGGCAACGCCGGACCCCGCAAGCCAATCCGCGTTCGGATCGGCGCCGATGAAAAGGAACAGGTGGCGCACCGGTCGGCGCATCTGTTCGCCCGACTGGCCCCGCGGGAGGATTGAGTCCGTGCATGCCTCCACGCTCTTCAAGACCGGTGATGCTCGTTTGCGTGAAGCGCGACGTTGGGTAGTCCCGCAATTCGGTCGACGAGATAGCGCGACACCCGCGCTCCTAGGTTCAAGCGGCGGCCCAATGCAGCTCATTCGCGACTAGGGTCGCAGCGCCCCCCATCAGAGCCTCTGGTCGTAGTTGGTCGTGAACGGGCCGGGGACGGCTTGTGTCCGGGAGGACGGCGATGTCGCGCACCGCTCTACCGCTTGGGGGACCACCGGCCGCACACAGACGAAGCAAATGACGGTCCGAGCAATCGGCTCAAAGTGCTTCATCCCGATCGTGCCGCCGTCGGAGGCACTTGTGCTTGCCCGCGTTACTGGATCACCGACACGGGCTTTGGCGAACAGTTGATGGATCTCAATGCGTTGAGGTTGGGGCTCTGTCAAAAAAATAACGTTCCGGCGATCAATAATCGACGGGGATCCATGCCACGAAAGAAAAGGAGCAAACATATGTTCAAGCATCCTTTGGTTCTTACGACCATCGGGTTGATAACAGCGATCGCCTGGCAAGCTGCCGCACAAGTCCCATCGAGGACAAAGGTAGGGACGCTCAACTGTCAGCTTGCACCAAGCACTGGCTTCATCGTCGGTTCTCACGATCCCATGAAGTGCCGGTATACTCCCAATGGATCGTTCCCACTCGAATTTTATGATGGTGTGATAACTACTGTGGGCCTTGACATTGGGTTCAAGACTGGTGGCGAATTGGCATGGGCAGTCGTCGCCCCTACCGTTGGTCCGCCTCGCGGTGGCCTTGCCGGTGAATATCTAGGAGCGAGCGGCAGCGTCACGGCGGGTGGCGGAGCCGGTGCCAACGTATTGATTGGCGGCTCGCAACGCGGTTTTGTCCTGCAACCGCTGTCGATACAAGACCAAACAGGGCTCGACCTTACGTTCGGGGTCAGCGGTCTCGAGCTTCGATCAGTTCAATGAAACCGATGGCGGCTCGATGATTCGAAATCCATCCCAACGTTCGTTCGATGAACCCGGGCGGCGGCGTCCTCGCCGCCGCGTCATGAAAATTACGGCAGCAGTCGCAGACGGCGTAATGTCACTGGTGGCCCTTAAGACACGATAGATGCTTGCCCAAGCCGATCCCCCGGCACGACTCGTCAGAATGATGGGCACTCGGGCGCCGAACACGATGCCGGTAGCATCTGCATTTGCGGGGAACGTCAGCTCCTTCGCCAGCCATGTATCCCGCCTCGAGGTCAGGCAGGATGTCTGCATCGCCAGCAACCGGCGAGGTGATGTGCTTGGCCGCACGGGCTCGCAGCTAATCGCATTGTCGAAAGCCAACGGCCCATCCAACACCGCGCCAGCGATCTGCCCCCGCTCGGCCATCGGCCGCACCGATCGTAAAGGGAATCTTCGAGCTGATTGATCTCGATCTGCTGCGAGTCCGCGGTATGATTTGCCGTCGGTGCATCGCCCGGCTAGCGGACTAGACCCGCGAGCTGTTCCCGGCCACAGGCATATGCGTGAAACCTGGGGAGCCCAGCTACGGAACATTCCTTATGTAGATTATCTGAATTTTCAGACATGGCGCCTGCGGCTACGAACACCCCATAGCAGCGGCAGGAGGCTACTCAATGTCGAACAAAATTAGTTCCGCCAAGCAAGGTCTTATGAAAGCGTCTGATGTGATGACCTCGCACGTTGTATCGGTCAAAGCCGATGCGTCGATCATGACGGCTGTCCGTTTGATGTTGCAAAATCGTATCAGCGGATTGCCGGTGACCGGTCCCGAGGGTGAACTTGTCGGGATTGTTACGGAAGGAGACTTTCTTCGGCGCGGCGACATTGGTACGCAGCGTCGACGATCGGGCTGGCTGGAATTCCTTATCGGATCGGGCCGCTGGGCCGACGAGTATGTCCGCACCCGCGGCCGCAAGGTCGCAGAGGTGATGACGCGGGAGGTGATCACCATCACTGGCGACGCACCGCTCGACGAGGTGGTCACACTGATGGAGCGACACCGGATCAAGCGGCTGCCTGTGGTTCGAGACGGGCGGGTTGTCGGCATCGTGAGCCGCGCTAACATTATGCACGCCCTGGTGAGCCTTGCCGTGGAGGCCAAGTCGCCGGCAGCCAGCACCGACGCTTCCATCCGCGCAAATATTCTTGCTGAATGCGATAAGCAGCCCTGGCGACCGCTCCTGAACGTCGTCGTGCGCGACCATGTCGTGCATCTCTGGGGTACTCTGAGCGATGAGCGCGAGCGCCGAGCGCTCGTCGTGTTGGCCGAAAACGTGCCGGGAGTCCAAGCCGTTCACGATCACATGGTCTGGGTCGAGCCAACGTCCGGCTTTGCAATTGAGTCGATGGAGGACGAGGAACTGGAAAGAAAGGCGGCGATTCAAACGCCGGCCCTCCGGTCGGAGGCAGTTTGAGCACGGCTTTGCGGCCCCTCATTGGTCGCTGGCCGTTTAACGCCCAAACGACAGACTGAGCTACGAGCAAAACGGGTGGCAATCGGCACGGAATGAAGCATCGGACGCAAGCCACTTTTCAGCGACTCGTCCACGGTCTATCAGCTCCGAATTTGGCCGCACTTTAGCATATTGCGCAGGCCGTGTCGCATGCAAGTCTCCGCGACGCCGTCAGTCATCGCTCAGCCGGCTGTCATTGATCTACGTCAGTGCACTGGGCTGCCCACTGATGAAGAAGGTGTGTGACGACTTGGTGAATGATCGAGATCAATGCCGCTTCCGGCGACGTCTGATAGTAATAGCCACATGGCTTCAAGATCGGCAAACAGACCTTCAAGCAAAAGCCCGCTGCCCGAAATCGCAAAGCAGCCCGTTCCGACGGCCTGGGCGCCTGTAATCCCGTCATCAAACCTTGGGTCATCACGTGCGGCCTGGCGACGCTCGGTCCCTAGATCGCGCGGCATCCTCAGGGCTCTGTGCATGCACCAGCGCCTCCTGCATAGTCAGTCGCAACTTGGCGCGCTCGTTTGCCGCAAGCCCACGCTTCCACCAGGCGACCGGTCCCCGGCTTCGGCGATGCTCCGCTACTCTCATCCCACAATCGATGCAGATGAGCGAAGACGAATTCCCCAAGCGATTGCGCCGCTCTTTGGCCGATACATCCGAAGAGCGCAAACCGTTAGGCTGACCTTATCCCGCTCGGGTCGATGGTTAGCCTCGATACAAGGCATGAACGAAAGAAAGAGGCAAGCAACAGGGAGGCCGTAATCGTGTCTAACGAAAGAACAAAGCTTATCGAGGAACTATACAAACTTAAGGAGGCATTCGAGGTAGGAGGCCACGCTTTAGATAACTTGATTGGAAACGTCTACGAAAGGATAGTCGAACTAGAGGAAAGAGTTGAGCGGCTAGAAGACACGAAATTGGGAGAGCGACGACGACGTGTGGACGCAGGGTAATTGACATATGCCGCAGGGGGCCTGGAAGATAATCACACTTTCGTCGCCGCACTTCCTCACGACCGGATGGTGGAACCGTTATGGAGCGTTGCTGGTCTTCAGATTCGCGGAAGAGGAGCAGCCCGTATTCGTCATCGAGGGCTGCGAGCAAGACCTGGTCGATCGGCCGCTTTCTGAGCCGAGGGGTCTCATGCATGTCCGAGATGATCTTACCACCCAGGAGCACATAGGTTGTCGCGATGCTTATGCAGGGTTTTGCGCAATAAGCCCAAGCTCAGAAGATGGCGCGAAAAACGGCTTGAAGCGCTCCGCCATCTGATGGCCGGGCCAAGTAAAACTGGTCTCGGCGAGCGTTGACTTAGGATACCGCCGACGCAACACCCAGGGCCCGACAGCGCAGCATCCCGCTCCCTGCGCGCCTACCCCGGAGCACGCGGTGTTGCGGCTGTGGAGATGTGGGCAAACCTTGCGTTGTCTACCAGCACGGATCGGTGACGATAATCTTTATTGAGCAATTGGCTCTCCAGAAGGCGTCCAAGTAGAACCCTAGCCTGGACAATAGCGCCGTGAGCGCCGCGTCCCATATCGGCGACGATTGTTCTCTGCCTTTCGATCCGACGATCCTACGCAAGCTACAAAGGCTTAGGTACCCATTCCCCCCAATGGGTCGGGCGGACGTCAACGAGCTGCTTGGCCCCTGACTTCACCCAACCGTCCGCGATGCGGCGGCATGGGAACATGAGCGCGTGGGGTCGATCCGCATCAATAACGGCAAGTTCAAGATCACGGTCGGATGGCGCTGTAGCGATCGGCTGCCATTGCATCAATTACCACTAATTCACGATTGGGGTATGGAGATTGAGCCAGATCAATCCTCGCCTCCACAGGCTGCTACCATCGCGGACCGAGCGAGCGCGTTGAAGGGTATAAACCTCAAGTCTCGCTGCTTTGCAGGTGATATGCGACAGGAAGGCTGAATAGCAAGAACATCAGCAGACTTTATGTCTGGAACAAATGCAACATCACGGAACAACGCATCTGGGAGCTTCGCCGCCTCTCCGGCTCCAGACTGCATTGATAGATCGACGCCGAGTTTCTTGATTCTCCCGACCACACTCGGGATGATTGCGACGCGCTGCTCGCCGGCTGGCGTCTCCCGGATAACAGCGATGTTGATCGGCATAGAGAACTCCGCCAGTCTTGCCGCACACAGGAGTGCGTGCGAAATACCTCACTAAATCGGCAACAATCGGCGAAGAACCTGTGCGGCACCGACTTCGGAATCAGCCGGTGCCGCACGATCTTATTGCGCCGTTTTAGAACTCGGCATTGATGTCGACGACATCGATGAGCTTGTGATTGACAAACTCCTTAATGCCGAGGCCGAGCAACTCGCGGCCATAACCGGAGTGTCGGATTCCACCAAAAGGCAGATCGGCCTTCACCATGGTTGGATGGTTGACGAACACCATGCCGGTCGAGATTTTCTTCGCGACTTCCGCGCCATGCTGCGGGTTTGATGTAAACACGGACCCACCGAGCCCGAACGGAGAGTCGTTGGCGATCCGCACAGCGTCGTCTTCATCTTTGGCGCGGAAGAGCATCGACACCGGACCGAAAAACTCCCAGTAGCGAGCCGGGTTATCTTCGGCGACATCGGTTAGGATCGTGGGTTGCACGAAGGCGCCTCGATTAGGCACCTTCGGCCCGACCTCGGCCGCCTTCGCCCCATGCGCGACCGCCTGCCGGATCTTCTCCTTCAGATCGTCGGCCGCGCCCTGCGACGACAGTGGAGCTAGGGTCGTGGTGGGATCGAACGGATCGCCCGCGCGGAGACCTGCGACCCCTTTTGTATATCGGTCGAGGAAACTGTCGTAGAGTTCGTTGACGATGATCATTCGCTTGGAAGAGACGCAAACCTGCCCGCCGTTCCAATGACGGCCGAATACCGCCCACTCGACGGTCTTTTCGAGATCAGCGTCCGCAAGGACCACGAAGGCGTCCGCACCGCCAAGTTCCATTGTCGACTTCTTGAGCGCCTTGCCTGCCAGCGAAGCGACCACGCTGCCGGCGTCCTCGGAGCCGGTGAGCGCGACGCCGCGCACCAGGGGATGGTTAAGGATTAATTCGATCTGTGAATGGGCCGCATACAGATTCTTGAACGCGTGCTTCGGCAAACCAGCTTCGAGCATGAGTTTCTCGGTGGCTGCTGCACTTTGAGGAACGATCCCAGCATGCTTGAGTAAGATGGTGTTGCCCGCCGACAATTGCGGCGCGATGATGCGCGCGACCTGATAATATGGGAAGTTCCACGGTTCGACCGCTAGCAACACGCCGAGCGGATCGTGCACAATTGCCGCTTCACCTTCCGATATAGCGGCAACAGGCAATTTTTCCGGCGCAAGCAAGGTTCGTGCGTTCACCGCATAGTATTCGAAAATCCTTGCCGACAACTCCACTTCTGCCTTTGCTTCGGAGATCAGCTTCCCCATCTCCAGCGTGAGGAGCTTGGCGTAGTCGTCGCAATCGTGGCGCAGAATGTCCGCAGCCTTTTTCATAACCTTGGCACGCTCGGCGAACGACGTCTGCTTCCACGATAAGAACGCCGAATTGGCCTTTTCGATAGCTTTAACGACGTCGGCATCGCTGGTTTCCGGGAATTTCTTTAGCATCTCGCCGGTATACGGGTTGGTCGTCGCGTACATGCTGCTCTCCTTTGTGAGGGTGGCGGATGTAATAACCTTCGCCGATCCAGCGTCGTCGGCCATGATCTGGATCACTACCGAGGGCATTCTTTCCGGTGGTTATGGACGCACACGAATCTCCCCTGCGCTTTTAGCTCGATCAAAGCCCCCGTTCGCTCGAGCCCTATGCTGATCGCCCTAAATGCGGCCTGGATATCCAGTCATGGCGAAGAGGATGAAGGCCGCGGTGGTTCAGCAGTTCGATAAGCCCTTGAAAACTGGCCTGTGAAGCCGACACCGCCGTTCATTCCGGGCCACGAAGGCGCCGGAGTTCGTCGCGGCGGTGGGTCGAGCTGTCGTCGGCCTCAAGGAAGATGATGCGGTCGGAACAGCCTGACCACACGACGCGTCAGACGGGCTTGGCGAACAGTTGATCTATCTCAATGCGTTGAGCTTGGCGCTCCCTCAAAAAACCAACGTTGCGGCGATCCAGAATCTACGGAGTTCTCATGTCACGACAGAAACGGAGCAAACATATGTTCAAGCATCCTTTGGCTCTTACGGCCATCGGGTTGATAACAGCGATCGCCTCGCAAGCTGCCGCACAAGTCCCATCGAGGACAAAGGTAGGGACGCTCAACTGTCAGCTTGCACCAAGCACTGGGTTCATCGTCGGTTCTCACGACCCTATGACATGCCGGTACACTCCGGATGGACAGTTCCCACCCGAATTTTATGATGGTGTGATAACCACTGTTGGCCTCGACATTGGGTTCAAGAGTGGTGGCGAATTGGCATGGGCAGTCGTCGCCCCTACCGTTGGTCCGCCTCGCGGTGGGCTTGCCGGTGAATATCTAGGAGCGAGCGGCAGTGTCACGGCGGGGGGCGGAGCCGGTGCCAACGTATTAATTGGTGGCTTCCAACGCGCGTTTGTCCTGCAACCGTTGTCGCTACAGGGCCAAACAGGGCTGGACCTTACGCTCGGGGTCAGCGGTCTTGAGCTTCGACCGGTTCGATGAAGTCGACGACCGCTCGGTGGTCCCATCCTTTCGGTGATGAATCCGAACGGCGGCGGCGTCCTTCGCCGCCCCCGGCTACTCCAAATCAACTTTTATTCATCGACGTCGATACCCGAATGTATGCTTTCACCAACGCTCACCAGCGTTCAAGATTTGTGTCAAGCTCTATTAGCGGTCGTCGCTTTTTGATTGCGCGGTGGGCATTAGAAAATTGGCAGGCACAATTGATCAAGGGCCATGCCAGCGTCTGACATTGGCGTCCGCCTACGATCCCTGTGGAGCTGGCGAACAAGGGGGATAGATCCGCTGTGTTTCTAGCAGACTCCTATGGATATCGTCCGGGGAAACCGCGCTCGATGCTGTTGGTGTCACGCGTGAGCGATGCCGGAGATATGACTGGGTTCTGGAGTTTGATATCAAAGGACTGTTTGATAACATTGACCACGCACTCTTGCTGCGGGCTGTCCGGAAGCATGTGACGTGCAAATGCGCGTTTGCTCTACATCGAACGATGGCTAACGGCGCCTATAGAGCAGAACGACGGAACCGTGGTTGAACGCAAACGTGGCACCCCGCAAGGCGGTGTCGTCAGCCCGATTCTATCGAACCTGTTTATGCACTACGCATTCGACCCTGGATGGTACGGACGCATCCTGACCTCCCGTGGTGTCGGTATGCAGACGATGGTCTGGTGCACTGCCGGACCGAGCAAGAAGCTCAAGCCCTGAAGGCCGAGCT
>JASHRR010001212.1 GCA_030037185.1 Xanthobacteraceae bacterium
GCAGCAGCACGGCGCCGTGCCCGTTGCTGAGGCGGGTGGCGCGCGTGCCGGGATGAAGATGGAACCGAACCGCGAATTCATCCTCGGCATCCGGCGGCAGGGCGTTTCCGGTGCACGGCAGGAAAACATCTTCGCCATCGAGCCTGTTGCCGTCCCCTGAGAGCGAGATGAAGCGCTCATGAATGATACCGAAACGCTCCACATACCCGTCGTGGGTTGCACGCAGCACCCCGCCGCGGCCCTCATAGTCCCGCGACACCGCGACATTGCGGGGGCCGTCGATAATTGGAACGCCGAACACGCGCCGGATCGAGGACGAATCGAGAAAAAGGCACGATGAGGCGTCATTGAAGGTGACAGTGGAGTGCGCCGCCGTCGCGCGCGCGACTTGCCGCCAGCTGTCGCGTCCGACGCCCGGCATTCCACAGTTCACGATGATGCGCTGCAGGCGGCTTGAGAACTCGAAGGCCAGGCAGCCCGCATGGCCGTCGGCGCTGACCTCAAGCGGCGGCGGACCGCCGGTATCCATCAACAAAGTGCTCGGGCCAGCCTCCAGGCGCTGGTACCCGGAATAGGGAGCATTCGCCACCGGCGTTCCCCGCGCGTCATCGTAGGCGAGAACGGTGGCCAACAGGCCCGGTGGCGTCGGACCCATGCCATTGACGAGTGTGAAGGTTCCGTCAACATGGCGGAAGAACCGCAGCATCGGCATCATGCGGTCAACCGCATTGATGAGCGCCGCAGGCGGGGGGACGTTGCGGGCCGCAAACGCCTGGCTAAGGGGCAATAAATCAAGAAGAATTTCGATAATCACTCCTGGATTTCGGCTGATATGGCCGCCGTCGGGCAAAATCTGGCGCTCCAATTCGAACACCAGGCGACGGGTCGCCAAGCGCAGATGCCGCACCTGCTTGGCCATGCAGAGCGAGGCATATGTCAGCGCGATACGCGCCTGCAGCCGCACCGCGCCGTCCCGGGTATCGTTCGCCGTGATACGCAGGAAGCGCACTTGCCGCGTCAGGCTCCGCAGCAATCGCCGATAGAACCTCAAATCAGCGTCATCGAGAATGAGCGTCGCCTGGCTGAGCCAGGACATGATGCGGCGCGACACGATTTCAGGCTGCCAGGCGATCGGGTGCCAGGAGCCTTGGGTGGTGATCCACTCATCGACCAGCGCGCGGGCGCTGGCGCGGATGACGGTCGAATTGGCGGCGCGCAGATGGCGCAACCAACCAAATCCGAGCAGCAGCTCAGCCCATTCCCTGGTGGGGGGCTCCATTTCGAATGGCGAGCGGTCATCGCAGACGACGATCTTGCCGGCGAACGCGAACCGCCCGGCATAGATTTCGTTGGCGCGGGTGGGGTCGGCCGTGCGCAATTCCTGGGGGGCAATGATGAGGCGTTCGCCGCCCGAGGGGCGATAGATCAGCCCCACCGGGGGCCGAATCATGACTCGCCCCCTGAGGATACTGAGCCTGCGTCGAAGCCCCAGCCAGAAAAGGCGGTAGCGGTCCGCGATGACGGCGCGGGACATTAAAGCTGGCCTCTCCTCGTCAAGGCATTTGCTCCTATACACCATTCGAGAATACAGCGAAGGGCAAGCACCGAACTAATGTGTGCAAACGCGGTTGGTTTTACCGATCTTGTTGTGCAGTCCCGGCACCCATCATCAGGCGGCTTTAGGCCCGTTCGAGGCGGGCGGCAAAGAATCCGTCGAGCCCCTGCATGCGGGGATCCGGGTCGGGCCAGTGGCAGGGCAGCGTGCGCAAGTCGCCGCGCGGCGTGATGAATTCTTCCAGGACGCGAAATTCCGATGCTGTAATCGGCTTGCAACGCACGCGCCTGTCCTGTTCGACCACTGCCGAAACGATATCTTCGCCTTCCTCCGGTTCGAGTGAACAGGTGCAGTAGACGATGGTACCGCCCGGCCGGGCGAGGTCGATGGCGCGGACGAGAAGCCGCCTTTGGAGGGCAGACAGGACCGCGATATCCTCCGGTGCTTTGCGCCACGGAATATCCGGGTGCCGTCTGATCGTGCCAGTGGACGTACAGGGCGCATCAATCAACACGGCGTCAAATGTCGTTGTCGGCGGGTCAGGTTTCCAGTGCTCGGCATCCGCGAGGACTGTGACGGCGTGAAGGCGGGCCCTGGAGAGATTTTCCTTTAACCGTTGCAGGCGTGACGCCGACCGGTCGAGAGCCGTCACCGTCGCGCCGCCAGCAGCCAGTTGCGCTGTTTTGCCGCCCGGCGCCGCGCACATGTCGGCCACCGTCCGCCCGCGCAAATCGCCAAACAGTCGCACCGGCAAGGCGGCAGCAGCATCCTGGACCCACCACTCTCCCTCACCGTAACCCTCCAGAGCCGAGATCTGCCCATGCGCGGCCACTCGTACCGAACCGGTCGGCAATTCACGACCGCCCAACCGTTCGGCCCACTGGCCCGCAGCGGATTTGACGGTGACATCGAGCGGCGGTTCCGGACGATGGGCAAGAGCGATGGCGCGCGCCGTGTCGGCGCCATAGGCGTTCACCCAGCGGGCGAAAAGCCATTGGGGCGTATCAAGATGAAGCGGTTCGAGCGCCGCAAGCTGCCCGGCCCCGCCCCGCGCGATCCGCCGCAACACGGCGTTGACGAGCCCCGCATAGCGGGCTTGCCGGGGATGTCCCTGAACCAGTCGCACCGAAAGGTCAACCGCCGCATGCTGCGCAATAGCCAGAAATAGCAGCTGCGCAGCGCCGATCAACAGTGCGCTTTCGACCAGGGGGCCGTCCTTTGGCAGGCCGCGGTCGAGACTGTCGCGGGTCAAGCGCCGCAGCGTTCCAAGCCGGCGCAGCACGGTCGCGACGATACGACGCGCAAAGGCGCGGTCACGCTCGTCAATGCCCTGGAGGCTCGGATTTGGGTGCCTGTCGTCCAACTGCTCGTCCAGCGGGCGATTGCGGCGCAGCACAGCCTCGAGAAGATTGGCGGCCGCCCATCGCGACGCAAAGCCGGGGGGATTAAACGCGTTAGCTTCCGAGAGGGTGCTCGTCATTTTACAAAGACGTTCGTTCCCGCTCACCATGCGAGACATTGCTTCCCCTCACTTTACGACTATCAGGAAAGCGGGCGCCGTGTAACATGTTTTCTGCAGTGCATTAAGGGCTCTCGGACACCTTCGCGCTTGTTCGCGGGCCATGCGGGGACGGCCGCCAGGGTTCCGCCATCAATCATACCCGGCGGGCGAATGCGAGGGGTTTGCCGCCAAAAGCGCGGCCGCGCGCCGGCCCGCCGCACGGAAACTGATACCGCAGGGGCCGGCCACGGCGATTGAGAAGTCAAAAGGGATCGCCGGCGATCTTTGACTTTGCGGGTTGTTGCACGCACTCAGGCAACCCGCTCCCACGACGTGGCGCGTTGTCTATCGCGGCGACCGAACGGCTTTACGCCTTGTCTGTGCGCGGGAGCGAACGCCTTTAGTTGGTCACCACCACCGGGGTGTAGTAGTCCACCCGCCCGAACAGGTCGGTAATGTCGTCGTTGTACATGCGAATGCAGCCGTGGGACACAAAGCCGCCGATCGATCCTGGCCGGTTGGTGCCATGGATTGCGTATTCGCCGCGCGACAGGGTCAGGGCAGCGACCCCCATGGGGTTTTGTGGCGACCCCCCTGGAATCACCGTCGGCAGGTCCGAATAGTCGCGGCGGATGTCCGACGGTGGCGTCCAGGCGGGATTGAGGTATTTGCCGTTGACGAAAGCAGTGCCCGACCATTGCTGTCCCGCGCGGCCGACGCCGACCGGGTAGCGCAGCGCTTTGCCGCCGCCGAGGTAATAGTAGAGCCGCCGCTCATGGGTGCGGATCACAATCGTGCCAGGCGCATAGCCGGTTGCCGCCACGGTTTCGTGAGCGGCCGCAGGGGCGACGGCGAGAACAGAAAGCACCAATAAAACTGCCGCGAACGAACACGCGATTTCGATGAGCGCCCTAGTTTTCGTCATACTGCGCACCGACAATTCCTATAAGAGCCGGGTGCTTAACGTCACAACGACATCTTGGTTCGATTTTATCGGACCGCTCTCGCCGAATTTAAATCATCTGCTCGGCGGCTGCTTTGGCATCGTGGGCTTCAGCAACACACACAGTGATGGCCGGGACAAGCCGGCCACCACTCGCCGAAGCGGTCGGTCTGACCGCAACGCCTTTTATCAAGTCGTCGCTCCCCTGCGGTTCTGCCGATTGTCGACGAGGTCGTCGACCACGGCGGGCTCGGCCAGTGTCGAGGTATCACCAAGATTATCGTACTGGTCCTCCGCGATCTTGCGCAGAATCCGCCGCATGATTTTGCCGGATCTCGTCTTCGGCAGGCCGGGCGAGAACTGGATCAGATCGGGCGATGCGATCGGGCCAATCTCCCGGCGCACCCAGGCGATCAACTCGCCTCGCAGATCTTCGGAGGGCTGCTCCCCGGCCATCAGCGTCACGTAGGCGTAAATGCCCTGGCCCTTGATATCGTGCGGATAGCCAACGACGGCAGCCTCAGAAACTTTCGGGTGGGCAACGAGGGCTGACTCGACTTCCGCCGTCCCGAGCCGGTGACCGGCGACGTTGATGACGTCATCGACGCGGCCCGTGATCCAGTAGTAGCCATCAGCATCGCGCCGACAGCCATCGCCGGTGAAATACTGGCCAGGATACTGGCTGAAGTAAGTCTGCACGAAGCGCTCGTGGTCGCCATAGACGGTGCGCATCTGTCCGGGCCAGGAATCCGCGATGCACAGATTTCCCGCCGCGGCGCCCTGCTGCACCCTGCCCTCTGCGTCGACGATCTGGGGCTGAACGCCGAAAAATGGCCGCGTCGCCGAACCCGGCTTAAGCTTGGTGGCCCCCGGCAGCGGCGTGATCAGAATGCCGCCGGTTTCGGTCTGCCACCAGGTATCGAGGATCGGGCAGCGTCGCTCGCCGACGACGCGGTGGTACCATTCCCAGGCCTCCGGATTGATTGGTTCTCCGACGGTGCCGAGCAGCCGCAGGCTCGCCCGCGTCGTCTTTTTCACCGGAGCGTCGCCGCCTTGCATGAGGGCCCGGATCGCGGTCGGCGCCGTGTAAAAAATATTGACCTTGTGCTTGTCGACCACCTCCCAGAATCGCGAAGTGGTCGGGTAGTTCGGCACGCCCTCAAACATCAGCGTGGTGGCGCCGTTCGCCAGCGGCCCATAAACGATGTAACTGTGCCCTGTCACCCAGCCCACGTCGGCGGTGCACCAGTAGATATCGCCGTCGTGATAGTCGAACACGTATTGATGTGTCATCGCCACGTAGACCAGGTAGCCGCCGCTCGTGTGCAGCACGCCCTTGGGTTTGCCGGTGGAACCTGAGGTGTAGAGGATGAACAGCGGATCCTCGGCGTTGATCGGCTCGCAGGGGCACTCGGCCGCCGCCGCCTGGGCGAGTTCATCGTAGTAGAAATCGCGACCTGCCGTCATGTTCACGGCAGCGCCGGTGCGGCGCACGACGATCATGGTCGCGACGCCGCCGGCGCGGCCAGCGGCCGCATCGGCGTTAGCCTTGAGCGGGATCTTGCGGCCGCCGCGCACGCCTTCGTCGGCCGTGATCAGGACAGTGGAGTGCGCGTCCTCGATGCGCCCGGCAAGCGAATCCGGCGAGAATCCGCCGAACACCACCGAGTGAATCGCGCCAATGCGGGCACAGGCCAGCATCGCGTAGGCGGTTTCGGGAATCATGGGCAGATAGATCGTGATCCGGTCACCCTTCTTGACGCCTCGCGCCTTGAGCACATTGGCAAACCGGCTGACCTCGGCGTGAAGCTCGCGGTAGGTGATCTTGCGGTCATCCTTCGGATCGTCGCCTTCCCAGATGATGGCGAGCTGATCGCCGCGCGTGGCAAGATGGCGATCGATGCAGTTGTGCGCGACGTTGGTGACACCGTCCTCGAACCATTTGATCGAAACGTGGTGCGGGTCAAACGATGTGTTCTTGACCCTGGTAAACGGCTTGAACCAGTCGACGCGCTTTGCTTCCGCGGCCCAGAAGCCGGCCGGATCCTTGATCGAACGCTCGTACATGGCGGCATATTTGGCGGCGTCGATATAGGCGCGCTTGCTCCACTCGGCGGGGACTTGGTAGACCTGCTCGCTCATGCTTCACTCCTCCACGGGCGCGCAGTTTTGTGCACCGCGCCTTCGCACGTTTCCTTAATGACCATTATGCGCCGCGCCTTCCGGGCCTCACAAGGCATCGAATGTCACAGTTTGGCTGATGTTGATACAGAGGGCGGCCGCGAGCGTCTAGCGGGGAGCCGCCAAGCGCGGATGCCGCGTGCAATACTTCAAGGCGAGCGCCAATTGAACGCGGTTATGACGCGGTGTTGCCGCTGCTGCTCGACCCCACGGGGGCCGCGCATCGAGAAAGGACGAAATCGGTGGCGGCTCGTGGGGCAGGAGGCTCTTTGAAAGTCCCGCCGCCATGCGGGGAGAGCATGTCGATCGGACAAGCACTGGCGGATCGCCGACCAATTCCGGCCGGACAACCGAAGAAGGAGCAAGAAAGCGCGCCAGCACTTAACGCTGCGGGTCGTCACTTGGGCCTTAGATCAAGCGCTGTCGTGAGCGCACGCCGCGAGCCGCCCGACGCCGCCGCCGATCGCCATCTGGTTTACTCAAGTTGGCGCGCCTCTTCCGGCAGCATGATCGGGATGCCATCGCGGATCGGATAGGCGAGTTTGGCGGAGCGCGAGATCAGCTCTTGCTTCTCGGCATCATATTCGAGCGGCCCCTTCGTGAGGGGGCATACCAATATTTCCAGAAGCTTCGGGTCGATAGTGTTTGATGGGCGATCGCTAGCGGCGGAATTCATGGCGCAGTCCACGGGCTTTGTTTAGCGGAGAGGCCGGTTATCCAGGTTTCCTGGCCCACGTTCAAGTCGGTGCCGCTGCCCTTCGGCGTTGCGGGCAAGCAGGGCACGGCTATTGCAGCGGGGGGTCGCCCTCGGTACGCCGCTTGGCAAGGGCGAACTCGGTGATGGCGATGAGGATTTCGGCTCGCGTCTTGAGGTCGGGCGCTTCCAGCATCGCCTGTTTTTCTGCGGGGTCATAAGGCGACATCATGGCGAGCGCATTGACCAGAGCCTCATTAGGGGCGTTCTCGATCCCCTGCCAGTCGGCCTTGAGATTATTCGCCTTGAGGAACGAGGTGAGCGCCGCCAGCACCGCCTTGCGGTCAACGAGCTCCTCGCCCTTGCGGGCCGTGAAATCGCCGACGAAGGGCGAAACGTCAATGCGGCATTGGCGGTAGGCCGTAGCGACGGTCAATTCTTCCACGATGCGATAGCGCGCAACACCGGTGAGCTGCAACAGATAGCGGCCATCGCCGGTTTCGGCAAATTGGGTGATCCGGCCGACGCAGCCGACCTTGTAGAGGTTCGGCCGATCCTCGGAGCCGGGATGGGCAGGATCGGGTTGTATCAGCCCGATCAGGCGGTGGGCGGTTCGCAAGGCGTCGTCCACCATTTCGAGATAGCGTGGCTCGAAGATGTTGAGTGGCATTTGCCCGCGCGGCAGCAGCAACGCGCCGGACAGCGGGAACACCGGTATGGTCCGGGGCAAATCGGCGGGACCGCGATAGACCGCGTTCATCGGCATCGCTGCACTCCCAATGGGCTAGGGCGCGTTCCGATCATTTGGACATCTCTTCGTGGCCGTGGCTGGGCTCGCCCCCGGTTTCTTGCTGCGCCTTCCGCTTCTTCCCCGATCATCCTGCTCCGCCGGGCGGCGAAGCGGAAGGGGAGGGCAGACGTGGCAGCCCCGCGCAATATCGTTGCGCCTGACAGCGGCCGGGGAGCTCTCGGCGCGCGTGCCGCCGGAGAGGCGAATCCATCCGATCGCGAAGACCCCGCTCTAACGCATTGCGTTCGCCCAAGCCCCTCACGACTCGGTTACCGTTCAGGCCCCTTCGCATCGGGGTAGCGGGCCTCCCAAGCAGGGACGAGCGAACCGGTCAGGCAAACAGGATCGACGACAGGCGCCGTCGCCCTGAGATCGTGTGCTCGTCGGTCGGACCCCAGGCCTCGAAGAACTGAACCAGCTGTTTGCGGGCAGCGTCATCATTCCACTTGCGGTCGCGGCGCACGATCTCGATCAGCTG
>JASHRR010001213.1 GCA_030037185.1 Xanthobacteraceae bacterium
GAAAGGGCGCGAGCGGATTGGACAGAACTGCGCAAGACCGGGCTGACCACGCCGCACTGAGTGCCGCACTGATGCCCGACCATGATGCGTAAGTCGGTGGTGATGTCGTAAGGACTTCATGGAAGACGACCTACGAGACGAGAAAAAAGAGCCCCTTTTCAGGATCGCCAATCTGTGCGACAGTCGCGCTATATCTAGGTAGATATAGCGTGAAGCGCATGTCGTACCGTTCCCGGGATTACCTATCGACTTTATTCTCGAACGGCCTGCAGCCTGCAGCGCCGGCCGTTTCGCGCAGCGCAATCCCCATGAAGGTGCGCAGCCCCGACGAGTCCTCCGACGAATTCACCCCGCCTACCTCCAGAAAGCGCACGGCGATCTGGGACATGCATCACAGCATGCATTGCTCCATTATAGGCACCTGCCTTTCCAACGCGGAAATACGCCGCCTCTTGATCAAGCTCGGCGTCCACGGCGCCGCGAGCGCCAGCGATCACGACCTCCACAAGCAGGGGGTGACACTGGCTGGCAGGCAGCAGGGAGGCGGCAAATTTATCCAGAAGGCTCTTGACCATCGCCACGAGGCGGCGATCAAGCAATTCGCCAGGGTTAAGGATGAAAACGCATTGCGCGAGCTTTGGGAGGAGGCACTCAAGCGCGGCGACATACCAGGTGCCTATTGGGCAGTGCTCAGCCATCCCGCCGCAACCGAGGCGATAATGCGAAAGGCCTTTGGTGATGTGCACATGCTTTCCCATATGGTGGGCGCCGCCAACCGTGCGGATATTCGCAGGCTTTGCCAGCTGGAAGAACAAAATGCCACGTTGTCGGCAAAGGTGGAAGCGCAGCAGTTGCAGCTCCGCGATGGCCTTACCGAGCGCGATAACAAGATCCGGATGCTCAACGAGGCGCTGAGCAGGGTGCTCGCGCAGACGCCAACTTCTCCCGAAAGCACGACCGACGACGCCCGTGCCGCCAGAGAGGCGTTGGCCGATCTCGATCGCCGCCTGACCCGGGAGATTACATGCCGCGAGCGACTGGAAAGACGACTTCAGTCGACGACGCTGATGGCTGCGCAAGCAGAACGTGCTCAGCGCGATTTGCGCGATGAGTGCGAAGGGCTGCGTCGTGAATTGGCGCTGCTCGAAGCCCAACTCAATGACTGGCTGGCGGAAGATAATAATTCCCGCACGCCCAAACTCAGCGGCGCCCATGTGCTTTACGTTGGCGGAAGGACCCACCAAGTCCCGCAGCTAAGAGCCGCCGTGGAACGTGCCGGCGGCACGTTACTCTATCATGATGGCGGAATCGAGCACAGCACGACGTTGCTGCCGGGCCTCATCAGCCGAGCTGGTTGCGCTGTCTTTCCCATCGACTGCATAAGTCATGACGCGATGGGCATCTTGAAGCGACAATGTCGGCAGTCGGCAAAGCCGTTCATTCCTCTGCGGACGTCGAGTCTCGCCAGCCTGCTCTGCGGCCTAGCGGCATTCGAACAGCCGGAGCTTGCGGCAGCTACCGATTAATCTGTTTAGTCCGCTGGCCTGCGAGGGGACTGCCGCCGGGATACTGTCGGCCGCGTCGCCTCCGTTGCAGGGATCAGATCGCGCGATCTGGCTAGCATCGATCGATGTTGCCGGCTCTGCTGGTGGTTTGGCAGGTGCTTCATCGGAATCACCCACCGTGCCTTCGAGGGCTATTGGGTCCGCGCCGGTACGCCCGGCAGCACCGCAGCCACACCTTCGTGATTAATGTTAAGGGTGACAAATGTGAGCGGCTGGTTGCCTGGATTGCCCCATTGATGCACGAGACCATAAGGCTCGTAGACGAGGGAGCCGGGTCCCTTTGCTTCCGTCTTGCCGTTGACGGTGTTCGCGCCGGTTCCCGAAACGATGTAGTAGAGAGCGGCTCCCGACCGATGGTGTGGTGCGTTGGAAGGCATCCCAGCCGGGAAGGTGACCTGCGTCAGGTTGAGATCATAAGGGCCTGATTTCAGATCGGGGATCGGCCCGGCGGTTCGATACAACTCCTTTACCGCTGCCGGATCTGTGGCAGTGGGCCGATCTAGATCTGAAGCGGTGGAGAGCAAGAACTGAAGCACGACCGATGCTGCTCCGCTGACTACCTTCAGTTCAGCGGTCGTCCCGGCCGAAATCAACAATCCGTCTCCGGCACTCAGCCTCTTGGTCTCGCCGACACCCGAGACGTCGGTCGATCCAGACAGCTGATAAAGGATGCTGTTAGCTCCCGAAACACTGCTCTTCTGACCGGGCGAGAGCGCGATGCTCTGGACTTTGAAATACAGCGGTACGTTCGTCACAGTCGGCAGCTTGGTAGCGGCCACCACGTTACGAACGGTTGCGGTCGGCGACGGGGCAGGCTGTCCCGCAGCGGGAACAACAATTACCATCGCGGTGAAGAGGATTCCGATTGTCGTGAATCGCATGATGATCTCCATGTCCTTCCGCTATGTTTGACTGCATATAGCGAAATTGCAAGCACTAGCCAGGTCAGCACGCCAACTCGACCGGCGGCAGGGGGATGGCCCGCAGGCGGACGCCGGATACGTCAAGCCGACATCGCCGTCGCACCGGGCGTTATCGTGCAGCGGATTGCTTCCCAGCTGGCCCGCCCCGCCTGTCCGGCGGTGCGGACGGCGCGCCGAGCGGACGTCGTTTCAGCGTCGAATGCCTTTTCGGTGGTCGGAGCCGCCGCGTCGAAAATCTCCCGTAACGTGTCGGGCGCCAATCGCCAAGTGCTGCGATGCTATCGAACACATCCACTGTCGCCCTGAACCTTCCGCAAAGAAGTTTGATCCCTCGATTCGGCCAGCAGAAGCATCCCTCCAAAGTTCGCTGCCCGAGAGATGTTGACGCGGTCGAACGCCGCTCTTGCTGACACCCGCAAACGATTGATGTGTACCCGACTATGCGAGCCCGCACCGGCGCTTGTTGCGGCTTGCTGCTGCCAGTACCAGTTGACAGTAAGCCCATCGCGGCAGCGTTGGCGTCGGCCCGGCGGGCCAGCTCCATGCGGCAATCGGCATACTGCGGTGTTCCGAGCTGATATCCCGCCTGTTCGCAATTGTGGTCCGCGGTCATCGCTTCAAGGCCGATGCCGCCGCCGCGGGCGCAGCCCGTCAGCGTCTACCAAGACCGGCGATAGCCGTTGCCGGGTGCGTCAGCTCTGGCTGCCTGCGGTCCGATCCGCGCGGGCAGCTTTCCCGCAGCTGCACAGGAACGCATCACGTCCATCGCGATACTGCCGGTGATCGTCGAGATATTCCGGCGGCTCGGCCTTTCGGCCGTCGCGAAGGAACCACCGCGTGTGCACTCCGTCGCTGCACTGTTGCCTTGATGTCACACCGGCTGGCGAACAGCGATCAGTCGGGAATCCGACATTGACAGGCTCGTTCTGAAATGGAACACACGCAATATCCGAGTGAATACAACGTTGACCGGGGGGGCTGACAAATGACTGCCGCGAAGCGTATCCTATTGGCATGCACGGCGATGGCCGCGGTTGCGACGTCCGCGCGGGCCGCCGATACTCCGCTCCCCGATCCTTCGCTCCCTTATCCAACTAAGGCCGCGCCGTCCACCAACACAGCCTGCACGAGCTTCGAGGATTTCCGCGACACCGATTGCTCGCTGACCTGGCACGGCATCACCCTGTACGGTGCCTATGACATCGGCGCGGGTTGGGTCAGCCACGGCACACCCCCAAACGGCCTCAATTATGAAGGAGAATCGTTGGTCAACCGGAACGGCAACAGTTCACGATTCCTCATCGCGCCGAACAACTTGTCGCAAACGGGTCTGGGCATCAAGGGCATAGAAGAGATTGCGTATGGCTGGTCCGCCGTGTTCAACGCTTCGACCGGCATCAATCCGAATTCCGGTCAGCTTGCCAGCGCGCCGGGCACCGCTGCCCTCAACAACGGCCTCCCCAGGGGCGCCTATTCAACCGTCATCGATGGGTCGCGCGGCGGCCAGGTCTTCAACGACGAATTTTATGGCGGTGTATCGTCCCCGTTTTACGGCACGCTGACCTTCGGTCGCCAGCGTGCACTGGGCACCGATGCGATGCTCGCATACGATCCGGCCGGCGGCGCCTATGCGTTTTCGTTCATCGGCTATAATGGCCTGATGGCCGGCGGCGGCGACACTGAGGACGCCCGTTGGGACGACGCGCTTAAATATCGCGTCAACTATGGCCCGGTGCATTTCGGCGCGATGTATAAATTCGCCGACGGTTCGGGCGGTTGCTACTCCGCCTCCGCCACCTGGACGGCCTCGACCTGTACGCCGGAACAGGCGCATAACTCCGCCTTTGGATTTGATGCCGGCGGAGAATTCGCCAACTTCTCGGGCGACGTCGTCTACCAACATACCAATCAGGCGATCAGCGTCCTCAACCCCTTGCTGGGGCCTACGAGTCTGACGCAGCCCTATCAGTCGACCACCAACAGCATCAATACAAACCCGATCAGTGGGGCCAATCTGATCAATCCAGCCAACACCGTATATGGCATCGTCACCGACAACGACGCGATTATGGTTGCCGGCAAATATACCTGGAACCAGTTCAAGTTCTTTGGTGGCTATGAATTCATCCGGCAGAATAACCCGGCGAACCCGTTGGGCATTGGAGCCACCGCCGAGGGCGGTTTTGTCTTGAGCGGCGTCGAAGACAACAATCTTGATTCTCCCAAGAACGTGCAGGTCATGTGGACAGGTGTAAAATACTTTTTCGATGAAAAAACCGAATTCACTTTGTCCTACTATCATGAGATACAGAACGACTTCCGAGTTCCATCGACCTGCACGCCCGCCAGTTTCGTTGCTTCCTGCGCGGGCACGCTCAACGAGGTTTCGTTCTATGCGGATTATCACTTGACCAAGCGTTTCGACGTTTATGCCGGGATTGCGTATTCCGACGTCACCGGCGGTCTGGCCATCGCCATTCCTCACGGCCCCGGCGTTCCCTATTTCGCCAACAACAACCTTGCTCCAGTGGTTGGTGCTCGTTACACGTTCTGATCGTTTTCCCTGGAAAGTAATCCCGCGCTGCCTAGGCGTAAATCAGGTGTCCGCGAGCTTCGGTTCGCGCCTTGACGCTTGTCTCCGCCGCGGCCGTGGAAGGCATCGCCCGCATGCTGCCGATGGCTGCCCGACTTGGCGAAGGCGGCGGCCAAAGCGCTCCGCTCGGCCGCCCGGTTATTGGCGGCCTCGTCAGCGCCACCTTTCTTTGCACCTCAGTCCTTAGCCCTTAGCCGCCTCCTGCGCCAACCACGAGTCCTGATCGATGCGAAGCCGCTCGAGTGAACATCCAGCGACAAGGTCTTGGACAGCTTCCACGAAAATCTCGCGGCATTCATCGTCACACTACGGGAATTCAGCCGACCCTGGTTTTGCGTCGGAAGGCGAAGGGTGGCGAAGGAGGATGAAACAGCCTCTCGGCGAAGGTCGGTCCGCGATTGTGCGGATTGATGTCGCGTGGACCGCGCGATTCGCAAAGCCGAGTTGCGATCCTGTCGCCAGCGGCTGACGATGCGGACTTGAGCGACGCTAGCCACGACCAGGTGCTCCATCAAAACAGGAAGGACCGCGATAGTCGATGCGCGTCCCCATCCCTCACCTTCTGGCCATAAACCAGCTCAACCCTCGCGACAACATGTTGGTTGCCTATCTCCCGAAGGACAACGTTGTGGTCAATGCGGATCTTTGGGACCCGCCACCCGCGGAGCGGAACTTGGCCACGTGAGGCGTTCATCGCGTGTAGACGTAGCCCGCTTGTGCGAGGTTAATGAGGGTCGGCACGATACCGGGCGTAAGCACGACGTCCGGGATCAGGTGATTGGTGAGGTCGGCGGCCACTGCATCAACCGACAAGTGGTCGGGATTCTGATCGGCCGCGACCAGCCGACTTGCCAGTTCCCAAATGGCGTTGTGGCACGCCAGGAATACGACACCACGCCGCTGCAGAACCACGACGTTGTTACCCTTGGGCGAGAATGCGCCGTCAGTCGACTGAATGTCGGCCGGATCATGGGAGGCCGCGGCCGGCACCACGATAAACGTGTTACTCGTGACGTTGCCGCCGGCGATCTTGGCGAGTTGGTACTTATCCCAGGCCGGCTGATTATAGAGGGCGAGATGGGCGGGGCCATGGGTTCCGGACACGCACAGGAAATCCGGCTGGTTGAACGCGTAGATCTGGCCGTTCAAGGTGTTGCGCATGCCATTGAGCCAGCCACCGTTGAGATCGGTATGGTCCCAGGCCTGGCGCGGGCCGCCCTTGTAATTCATCACGAAGTCGAGCGCTGCCTTGTCCCAGAGGTCGGGCTTGTCGGCGATCATTGGGATGGCCTTGTAATCGCGCCGACGCGGCAGTTCCGCAAGGCGGTTTGAAAATTCGCGCAAGTTTTTGCCGCTGGCCGGCTGCAGCGTTGTGTCGACGCCGGCTTCGGCGGTCTGCGCCAAGCCACTCGCGATCAGTCCTGCCCCGACGCTTGCGATAGCGCTGCGACGATCGATCGAAAATTCCATGTTCTCCTCCCTGAGCGTTCACTAAAATAAGGCAGGCTCCGAGAGGGACCGTCAAGCGCAATTCATCGGCACGTTACTGTGTGTGCTGTACGCCCCTCGCCTGGCTGTCCATCACGATCCGTGTCGTCTATTTTCAGTTTGCAACTGAATGAAGAGCGAACGGGCCTGGCCGAGACTCGCAAGTATCGGGGACAACGGCCCCGTGCCGCTCGTGGTCCCGACTGGTCACAGCCCGATCCATCAATTGCGCAAATCACATCGCCTTCCATGCACCACCGAAATTGGTGTAATTTCGCTTCTGCGAGCTGCCAAACGCGATGCGTCGAGGCCCTATCATTATCGGCAGCGCTGATGCCCGCCGCGGGCGCGCACCGCAAGATCACCGATTGCGGGAGCGATATTGCCACCCGCACGTTCGATAATCCTTCTGCTTTCCCTAATTCAAAGAGGATATCATCATGCCCAACCGCTTCCCAGGCTCGATGGCAGCCGCTGCGATCGCAGCGGCGGGCGCCGTCATCTCGGTACCCATCTCGACGCACGCTCAGGTGCCAGCGGCTACCGGCCAAGTGCTGAAAACGCCCTGGGGCGAACCGGATCTGCAGGGTATTTGGACGGACGAATTTGATACGCCCCTACAACGCCCTGCCAAGTACGCCGACCAAGAATTTTTCACCGAGGCCCAGCGGGAGGAACTGAACCAGGAGCGATCGGCGCTGCTCGGGCGGCGCGCAACCGACCGCGACCTCGCCGGCGGCTACAACTTTGCAATATTCTTATCCACAAAGCGCACCGGCGCGCGCACGTCGCTGATCGTGGATCCGCCCGATGGCCGGATTCCGCCATTGATCCCGCAGGCGCAGAAGATCGCTGCCGCCGAGCGGGAATTCCGTCTCGCCTTGTTGCAGTCGACCGAGACATGCAAGAAAAAGTTACCGGGTTGCAGCGGCGGCAAGTATGACGCGATGCCCTCGCCACGACGCGCAGACCTTCCGCCCCGCTATAACACCTCGCGCATGAACCGCTATGACCGTCCGGAGGACGGCGGCTTGGCCGAACGCTGCCTCACAGCCGGCCTGCCCGAGTTCGGAACCGCCTTCGGCGGCAGCTTTCGCCGCATCGTGCAGACGCTGGGCGGCATCACGATCTTCTACGACGTGGGTCAGGGCCATGCCTGGCAGCGCGATATCGTCATGAACGCAAGCTCACACTTACCGGCTCATATTCGCCAGTGGAATGGCGACTCGCGCGGCCATTGGGAGGGCAATACGCTCGTGATCGATGTGACCAACTTCAGTCCGAAGACCGACTATCGTGGATCGCGCGAGAACTTGCACTTAGTCGAGCGTTGGACCCGCACCGGGCCAACCGCACTCGAATACGTTGTCACGATCGAAGATCCAACCGTATGGACGAGACCATGGACCGTCAAGCAAGAGTTCACCAAGCAGAGCGAGCGGGAAAATAAGATATTTTACGAGCCGCGCTGCATCGAAGGAAACTATGGTCTCCCGGGGCTGTTGCTTGGGCAGCGTGTAGAAGAATTTGCCTTTGCGCAGGGAAGAGGTCCTGATCCGGCGACCAAGGACAATGTCGGGTCTCTTGTAGACACTGCTCCTGTTCCCCCCGCTCAGGATCCGTTTCAGTAATAGACACACTACTACTGTGGTGCACGCCCCAGCGCGATCGACGGGCGTGCGTCGGTCGCACACCGGGCTGCGCGGGCACTCGCGGGATTACGTGGGATCGATGACGCAGCCAGCAACATCTTTTCGCCGATCAGACTCGGCGAGAGGAGCCGAGCCGCAACGTTCCAAAGGGGTTTCCGACACATCACTGCGCGGGACCAGCCGCGACGGATTGCAATGTGGCCTGGTCGTTCATCTCAGTGCACCGGTTGTTATGGTTACCGGTAACTGTGCTGACGCGAGGTGTGGCAGCTATTCCTCGCCGTAATACCGCCTCAGGGCCTTGCCTGACAGCTGGGCCGTCACCCGGCGCTCGGCGCTCGCGGCGGCCAGGTCGCCGATCAGCGCAGGCACGCTGCAATTCCTGTGATGCGCCAGGCGGAGGAGCTTCGCCTTGGTGGTCGCTTCAAGGAAGAAATGCCCCCGGGTCTTTGTGCCGTTTTCGAGGTGGCGTTCGCGATACCTGGCTTGCTTCTCGGCGTTGCTTAAGGCCATGGATGCTGTCCCCGGTGCGTTGCAATCGGTTACCGGTAACCTACGTGTAGGTCGCAGGCAAGCCCTCAGGTGTCGGCGCAAGCCGGCGGCCACTTCCCAAGAGAAAGGTAAATCTTGACGGCGGCGCATAGGCGCCGTCGCACGTCGGGTACCGAGCACCGGCTGCAGGCTCGCTTCAGGATTTTCCCTCGTGAACCACGCAAATTGTTCGGAAAGCCACATCATCGCTATGGAATCATCGGCCTCGTCGCCGGTCGGGTGATGCCCGGCTCAATCGGCCGTCAAGCTTGCGGTGTCCGAATAGTGGCATCATGGAACGACAGCCCATCCGTTCCGCCGCAAAGCTGAAGCGCCTTGATGCATGCCCGGAGGACTGCCGGCCGGTGCGGCCTTACACCGGCTTGCTTACCAATTTCGACCAGAACATCGACTGCGATGCGGTGTGACGGCGTGCGCGCGAATGACAACGCGACGGCCTCGGCGTCTGTTGGCGGATTGCGCGCGGTGCCTCGCATCAAGGACTGAACGCGCCTCGCGAGGTCTGCCGCACCGACATTGCGCATGACGCTCTGAGCGAAGTTGGCGAGGTGCTCCAGGGCGTCCGGTGCTGAGATCGAAAGCTCTGGCGAATGCCACTAGGTCCTGCAGGTCAACGGCTTCGACGGTTATGGCCCCCGGCGTCTGGCTGGCAAACGGCCGCTGACCGTCAGGGTTCCTGCTGTCCCAATGATCAGGACGCAGCCCTGACCGTCTGGGGGCCGCACACGCGGCTCGCAAACGCCGTTGATGATCTTCGGTGCCGTCAAGTTCGACCCAACTCACGCCGGCCGGTGCTGTCCGCAGGTCAACCGGTTCGCTACGCAATAGCTTGCCGCGCACATCGAGAAGCCAACGGTCCAGCGACTCCGTGCCTGCATTCGCCAAGGGGGTAGCAAGTTCACCGGCCGGCAGGAAAACAGGCGCAGACATGTTCATTCCACTTCGCTAGATCGTCGCCACCAAAGCCGAAGATCGACTGCATCTGATCACCGAGCACCTGCGTAGCTGCAAATCTGACCCGGCGAAGTCACATTGCGTGCTTGCGGGTGCGGCGACTTTCCGATGCTCTCGATCTGTCCGTGGACGCCTGGCGCAACGGAATGTTGGCGAGGGTTGGAACACAAAAAACTTGATTTACTCCGCGACCTTACCAACCCCAGCAGCCGCCAGCCGTCGAGCATGGGCATAGCGCGCCGCGACAGCGCAGCTTGCCATTCGGGTGCGGACATCGTCGGCACGACTCGTCAGAATGATGGGAACTCGGGCGCCGAGCACGATGCCGGCGGCATCTGCATTTGCGAGGAACGTCAGCTCCTTCGCCAGCATGTTTCCGGCCTCGAGGTCAGGCACCAGCAGGATATCCGCATCGCCCGCAACCGGCGAGGTAATGTGCTTGATGGCAGCGGCTTCGGAGCTGATTGCATTGTCGAAAGCCAACGGCCCATCCAACACCGCGCCAGTGATCTGCCCTCGCTCGGCCATCTTGCATAGGGCGGCCGCATCGATCGTAGAGGGAATCTTCGAGGTGATCGTTTCCACGGCCGACAGGATGGCGACCTTCGGCCGGGCGATCCACAATGTATGCGTGAGGTCGATCACGTTTTGCAAGATATCGACCTTGTCTTCGAGGCTGGGAAAAATGTTGATGGCTGCATCAGTAATGAATAACGGCTTAGGATAGGTCGGCACGTCCATGATGAAGACGTGACTGATTCGCCTCGCTGTTCGTATACCATTGTCGTTGCGCACCACGGCTGCCATCAGTTCGTCGGTATGCTGGCTGCCCTTCATCAGGGCATCTGCTTCTCCGGATCGGATCAGCTCGACGGCCTTCTCGGCTGCTGCATGGCTGTGCGGTTGATCCACAATGCGTAGGGCAGAGATGTCGAGATGCAGAGATGCCGCCAATGCCCGGATACGGGCTTCGGGCCCGACCAGGATCGGCGCAATGATCTTAGCGAGGCTTGCCTCAATGGCGCCCCTGAGCGAGCTCTCGTCACAAGGATGTGCAACAGCTGTCCGAACCGGCGCCAGGGCATGACAGCTGTAGATCAACGCGTCGTATTTCTCGTGCTTGCGCTCTGCTTCCATGCGAAAAGCTCCATGCGACGAGGCCGCCGCAAATATCATCAGCAGTAATTGGACTCGGGCTTCTGGTCTAGGTGCCGGCTCCCACCGGCCGCACGAGGACATTGTCGTTGACAGCCTTCACGCCCGGCATGGTTTCGACCGCTACACGGAGCGCTTGTTTCTCAACCGACGAGTCAACGATTCCCCACAGATCGACCAAACCGTCGGTGACAATTACATTGACTAAGTTTGACCGCACCCAAGGTTCGGATTTGAGCCGCGAAAGGAGCTTTCCCCGCAACTCGATATCGCCAATCGATTGCGATGGCGTCACCTTCTTTCGAGACGTCGCAAGCGCCTGGATGAGATTCGCGCGGCTCACAATGCCGACGACCTTCCCATTGTGAACAACCGGCACTCGCTTGATTCGATGACGCTCGAGGAGTGCCGCGATATCGGCAACAGGCGTGTCAGGATCCGCGGAAACGACAGTTCGAGACATGATATCGGCGACCCTGCGGCCGTGTTCCTTCACGTATTCGGCCGCAAGAACGTCTCGACTTACGAGCAGCTGCAGCCACCATGGATGGTCGTGCTCGGTATGGGCTTCGTCGCGCCGGATAAGATCGCCTTCGCTGAGCATGCCGACCAGCTTCCCTGTGTCATCAACGACTGGCACGGCACTGATGCGGTTGGTGAGCAGTAGTTCGACAACATCTTGCACGTTACTATCGGGCTTCACCGAGATCACCTCAGTGACCATGACATCAGAGGCCCTCATGAGCGGAATCCTTCCTTTTAGGATGACCTCGTTCCTAAGGGGGATGGCAGGCGCGATCATTGATCTTTCACAAATGCAGCTCTTATCATTTCAGACCCTTGCCACGATCGTTCAAATTCTCTCGCCAAGAGCAATGGCCTTTTTAGAGGTCAATGCAACGTCTCATGGCCACAACGCCCTTCGTCTCAACCAAAACGACCCATATCTCCCAGCCTGGACGTTCTGCGGCCACGTGAAAATGTCGCGAGTTAAGTCGAACTCAAGCAATTCGCCGGGAAACATGAAGCCTGCACAGTGCGAACAACGGTGCCATGGGTAGTTGTCGACTGGGCCTGACTATTGTGAGCTTCCATTCATCACGAACTTGATCAAAGAATATATACAAATTATCCGATGCTCAACCCGGCGCCGAAGAAGGTTGCGTAGGTCTGAACCGGCCAGCATCAAGACATATCCATCGTTCCCATTCCTGTGAAGATCTGCAGGAGATCAGCAATATTGCCGTCCGCAACAGACCTGCATCGGCGGCAAAATGCGAACGTCGTTCCGCCTCGTAGCCGAATCGACGTTCCGACAGCTCCGACAACTCTGGTTCCAGCGCGAGCTTCAGCGATTCGCGCACCGCCGAATCGGCCTCGACCACGAACACATTGCAAGTTCTCCCTTCCATAGATCTTGATTTCCGATCGACAAGCACTTATCGGTTCGCGTGGCCAAAAAAAAATGCGCAAAATTGCTCCTCAACCTCTATTCGTCGGTGCGCATTGACTTACAGCCATCAATGGGACCCCATGCCTTCGATATGGAAACCGCCGTCGACATGAAGTACTTCTCCCGTGACGGCCGTAGAGTAATCGCTGGCGAGCAAGAGCGCTGCCCGGCCCACTTCATCTGATTCGACTGTGCGGTGTAGCGGCGCCTGGCGCGCGGTTTCACTCAAGAGCTCGTCGAAATGCTCTATGCCGGACGCTGCCCGCGTTGCCACGGCGCCGGCGGAGATCGCGTTGACGCGGATTCTTTTAGGACCTAGCTCATGAGCGAGGTAGCGGACTGACGCTTCCAACGCTGCTTTCACTGGCCCCATCACGTTGTAGTGGTCGACGACCTTTTCGGCGCCGTAGAAACTCAGTGTCGTCAGGCTTCCGCCTTTATCCATCAGCGGCTCGGCAAGCTGCGCCATGCGAATGAACGAATGACAAGACACCAGCATCGCCTCCGCGAAGCGTTCCGCAGAGCAATCGGTAAGGCGTCCGAGAAGGGCATCCTTGCGCGCCCAAGCGACTGCATGAAACAGGAAGTCCAGGCGCCCCCATGTGCCCTGGACGGCCGCAAAGACAGCCTCGAGCTGACCGGGCGTTGCGACATTGCAAGGCAGCATAATTGTCGCCTCCGCCCTTCGCGCCAGCGGCTCGACGTAGGTCTTCGCCTTGTCATTACGATAGGTGATGCCAAGCTCCGCACCAGCACTCCGGAAGTGCCTCGCCGCCGCCCAGGCCAAGCTGTGCTCATTCGCAATCCCGACGACCAAGCCCTTGCGTCCCTGCAAATCAACGATCTCCATGGCGGCTCTCTTGAAGTTTGATTTGGTTTTCTCTCGCAGCATTGTCTCTAGGCACCGATCGCTTTCGCCGAACGGCCGGGTAGTCGGCGCCCTGCGTACACATTGCTATCGAAATGGTCCGTGACTTTGATTTGAATTAAATTCAAAGGACTTTCATAATATACATTATGCGAAAGCATCGCCGCCCAATGACGAAATAAGGAGGAGGTGGGGAGTCAGCGTCTCGCGCGAGAGCAATCACGAATCCATTGGGCGATTTCGGGCCACGTGTCCTTCAGGGTCCGTGAACCCATGAAGAGGCCGATGTGCCCGCCTGGGACGAGCTGCTTCTGAATCCTGTTCTTGGGTGTGCCGAGATACTTCTCGGCGTCGAAGACCTGTTCCCTTGTCGTGATGTCGTCGGATTCGCCGGCGAGTAGATAGACGGGACAGACAATGTCCTTGAGGTTCAAGCGGCGGCCAAGCCCGATGAAACTCCCCTTGGCAAGGCGGTTTTCCTTGAAGAGTTGGATGACGGCTTGCATGTACCAGCGCCCCGGCAGGTCGATTGGGTTCTCGTACCAACTCTCGAAGGTTTCCTCCTTTTTGAGATAGACGGGATCGTCGATGTGCTCGTAAAGATCGATATGGCTCTTGATGTAGTGTTCTTCAGGATGCATGTTCTTCCATCCACGGAGCATCGTTTCGCCACGCATCAATCCGCCGCCGAGCGCGACCAGTCCCTCATAGAATTCTGTGGGATAAGTATGCGCCATTCGCCTCACGGGACCATCGCCAGCGTCGGTGTCGATCGGCGCTCCTGCGAGTACCAGGCTCGCCACCCTGTCGGGAAAACGAGCCGCATACATGGCCGACATCCATCCACCTTGGCATAGGCCAATCAAGTTGACGCGCCCACCGAGATCGTCGATGCAAACGTTGAGCTCAGCGAGATACTGGTCGATCTCGAGATTCTTCATGTCTTCGGTTGCGGATTTCCAGTCTGTCAGAAACACTCGATCCAGGCCGTTGCCTAGCAGCGTTTCGATCAGGCTCTGGCCCTTGTGATAGTCGGCGATCACGGCCGAATGTCCTGCGTAAGGCGCGTCAACCACCGTCGGTAGGCTGTCGGCATTTTCTTGCGAGTAGTCGCGGAACTTCATTGTCAGCAGGTCGAGCATAATGCGGTTCGGCGTCGCCAGTTTGGGCCGGAGTTCGTGGTGAATTTTCAGCTCTTCGATGAGGAATTTGAGGTTGTCCGCATAGAGGTCGAGTCCCTGCTCTGCCATTCGAGCGGCAGCGACCATGGGCCAGAAAAAAGGCACGTCAACGCCGCGGAGGTGATGCGTGGGGATGCGATTAGGTGACATCGTTACCTGCTTTACGCTACGATTGATGGTTCGAGATGAGGAAATAAGTCGATGCCCAATCATTTGTACTTATAGCAACGCCATTGCGTGACAGTTTCGTGAATGGCCTATCATCAAGGATGGACCTGCGTGTTGCGTCAATGAATTTGGTTGCGATCAACCTTTCCGCTTCCGGAAACGCCGGTGTCAGACCACACAACTCTTTATCGGGGGAAAGCCATGGAAGCGTACAGCTGCAACACTTGCGACCGGTAATTCGTAAGGGTGACGACGGCAAAGATTCGGTGCTGTCGCAGGTAGGGCCTGCAAGGATCACCGGACCACTGGGGCCGCCGTCGTGAGGAGTACGAATGCGGTGATGGATCCATTCATTCAGCGTCTCGTCCAACCCGTTGTACAGGCCAGCATCAAGACATATCCAGCCCTCTCGTTCGTGCGGAGATTCGCGGGCGATAAGCAGTATTTCCGTCCGCAGCAGGCCTGCATCGCCGACGAGATACCATCCTGGCTCGATGATGATATTACTGAGAGCGGTATCGATTGCTTCGGCGTAGGCATCTAGCGGTTGGATCGGTTCGCGGTTTAAGCAGCTCGAGATGAACGCCCTGGTGGCGCAACCACAATAAATCCACGCCGCGGTTGAGTCGGCGACATTATTTCGGATGAGAGCGGTTGGCCATTCATAGGTACCTACTGCCTCTATGGACGGACATCGAGCCATTGCCAATCCCTCTTTACAATTCGGAGCCGGTGTAAACAAGGAAAGATCATCAGATGCCGACTTTTTCGGCTGGATCATCCCGCAGACCGGCGATGGACGCTTTGATCTGGGGTGGGTACGCTCAATATCCGCCAGGGCGATAATCTGTTCGCAAAATCTGCTGCTGTGTCGTGCGTCGACGCTCAGAGCACAATAAGTGTCGCAAAGAATCGTGCGTATCCAATGACACCAGAAAGGAGGATCTCGTCCAACAGTCGATACTTTCGTGCACAGATTTAGGTCGGAACACTACTCTACCTGCTCGAAGGAATACTTCCTTCTGTGATTTTATCAAAAGGTCGTGACGGTACGGCCGGCCGACAAAGGCCCTGGAATTGCTCGGAAATGGATGATGCTTCTGCCGGAGTCGCCAGCCGCGGAGCGATCACCGCAGGGCGCACCCTGGTAAGGCCGCAAGCAAAGTGGTCGCCATCTGACGGTATTCAACCCGCGGGTCGTTTCGTGTCAGGATTTGTCGAGGCCAGCGCGGGGTGTCAAGGCGCTGGCCACAAGTTGATGGTGATACGTCCGCACCTTTTTGACCGGAAGCACCATGTGATGCGGCCATTGCCGCTTAAGATTACTGGGAGTGATTTCTACGGCCTTCCTCGTTTACGACCGTGTCCGCATCGCTGCCGAGAGCAAACAGCACTGTGGCCGGGTCGACTAGCAGCGCAACCATGAAAATGAACCATCGGAGGACCGTCTCGCTGTCGGCGCCGATGAGCCCGGCAGATCCTGCATCGGACCAAGGTCGGCCTCGACCGTGCGGCGACCACAGCGGCCTTCTCGACTTTCAGATCGGCCGGGGCCTTCGCCTCGACCGCGAGGTTGTCGGCGAGGTTGTTGCGCTTGGCCTGCCGTTGTTCGTCGTCCGCGACGTCGGAATCGTGGCCATTCCCGCACCAAAGTCCTCATTAGATAGGCGCGCTAGAAACGAGCGGCCGTCTACCTTTCCCCACTGCGAGAGCTCTGTATCTCTGCAAACTGCCGCGCAGAATTATGGCGCGGCCGGCAGGGCAGCTCTCGTCACCCGTCGCACGAGGCCGGCATTACTCGTCGCCGGCCGCGGGCCAGACGCCTGGTAGCGTAGCGCTGCCTACGCCGAGCGATCGCTGGACCATGACAACATCCGTCCAGTGCCCGAACTTGTTGCCGACCGACGGCAGATAGCCGACCTGCTTGAATCCGCACGCTTCGTGCAGCCGCAGCGACGGCTCGTTCGCGGCATCGATATAGCCGATCATCTGCCTGTAGCCCGCCGCCGCGCATGCGTCGATGAGGGCGGGCAGCAGCGCACGACCGATCCCAGAATGCAAGTGATCCGGGTGGACATAGATCGAATGCTTGAGGGTGAACCGGTACGCCGGCCGCTTTCGGAACAGGACCGCGTAGGCATAACCGACCACTGCGCTACCGAGTTCCGCGACCAGGTGCGGGAGCCCGTGTTTACGCATGTTCTTGCGTCGCCGCTTCAGGTCGTCCGGCTGCATCGGTTCGCTCTCTTGCGCATGATTGGGATCGACCCCGCGGGCAATGTGGTAGCGATAGATCGCGAGCATCGCTTCGACATCCTCGTCCCCTGAAGGACGAACCGTCACCCGCAGAGCGGTCGTCGTCATGCGAACCACCGAACAGAGTTCGGCCTTGCGGGCCGTCGCCGTGCCCTATTCGCGCACAACATAGGTGTGGAATCGGATGTTTCCGGCGGCGTCGGCTTCGCGGTAAACGCCCTGGACCTCCGCCTCGAAGCCCGGAAAGAGATTGCTGCTGCGTTCGAACACCTTCAGATAGTTGATCATTGCTCGTGCCTTAGCGCCGAGACGTTCGCCCGGGACAATCGTTGCAATTCCGGGTGGGTACACTACGAAAAGCGTGACGGCAACGCGGCCCTCGATCTCGTCGATCGGCAGATAATCGACGTTGTTGCGCACGAGGTGCCGCGCTGCCTCGTAAGGCGCCATCGCGGGGTCGGGCAGATGCTCTGAGGTGAACTGCGCCCTTTGCAACGCGCTCACGTTGTGCGATCGGAAGAACGCGTGCATTTCCGCGCAGAGATCGCGCAGCCGCACCCCGCGATAGCGTGTCGACCGAGCGGCAACGAACTTTGGAATCGCCTGGTCGAGCAGGACATTGTCGTCATGTATCCGTTTGAAGGCAACCAACGTGCTCACCAGCGTTCCCGCCTTGCTCGCCTCGACCCCGGGGGTGAGCAGGAACAGCAACGAATAGAGATCATTTTTCTCCGGCACGACGCGATTCTCGCGCAGGAATTGCGCGACGATCGGCGCCGGAACGCCGTGCGCTTCGTACTCGCCGGTGATGCGGTCGAAACCTGGCGTCAGCAGCGTCAGCTTGCTCGGATCGGTGATGGCAAATCCGGGAGCGGCGTACCTGAAGCCATGCCAGCGATCGCCCGGAGCAATCTCCCAAAAATGGGCCTCGCTCGCCAGCACGTCGGTCGCGACGTTGTCCCAGGCGACTTCGTGCACGCCCTCCTCGCGCGCGGCGTCGGGAAGTCGCACGACATGGGGTACGAAGGGATCGAAGAACCAACGGCGCGCCGGATCCGCTTCCTTGCGTTCGAACTCCCGCTGCACCGCACGCAGCTTCTTGCGAAGTTCGATACCGAGCCGGATCGTATCGTCCCACAGGACTTCGCCGGAGCGGCCTTTCATCATCTGCGCGCCGACGTCGAGGGAGGAGAACAACGGATAGAACGGCGAGGTAGAGGCATGCTGAAGGAAGCTTTCGTTGAAGCGCCGATGCTCGACCCGCCGCCGTTCCCCGCGGATATGGTTGTCCTTGATGTGGATCTGAGAAGCCTGCGAGAAGCCAGCGAGCTGCTTGTGGGTGGACTGGGTGGCGATGATCCCAGGCCCCGTCTGGTCGAGGCCCCGAAGCCCCATGGCGAAGCGGCCAGCATAAATCGGGTGGAACGCCATGAAGCTCGCCCAGGCTTCGTCGAACACGATGTAATCGCACAACGGTCCGATACGCGCGAGGATCTTCTGCGCATCGTAGATCGTTCCGTCGTAAGTGCACTGCTCGATGACAGCGGCGCGAAACGGCCGCGGGCGGCGCCAGGCCTCGGGGTCCTTCACCAGCGGATTGTTGCGGATCGCCTCGCGGATCGCTCCCTCCTCCAGCGAAGGCAGCTGGATGGGCCCGATCAGGCCGTAAGCATTCCGGTCGGTCGGCAGGTAAATCGGGATGCCGCCGCCGAGAAGCAGGGCGCCATGATGCGCCGCCTTGTGATTGTTGCGATCGAATAGCACGAGATCATCGTTGGCGATCAGGGCCGACAGAGCGATCTTATTCGACGCGGAGGTCCCGTTCAGTACGAAATACGTCCGTTCAGCTCCGAAGATCGTGGCTGCTTCCTTTTGCGCTTGCAGCGCTGGGCCCTCGTGGGTGAGAAGATCGCCGAGCTCGAGGATCGAGTTGTCCAGATCATCGCGGAAAATCGCCTCGCCCAGACGTTCCTTGAAAATGCGTCCGATCGGGCTGCGACTGTAGAAGATGCCGCCGTTGTGGCCGGGGCAGGTCCAGAGCTGATTGCCCTCTTCGGCATAATCGACCAGGGCGCCGAAGAACGGAGTCTTGAGCGTCTCGGCGTATTGGCTGAGACGGCTCACGAGATTCTTGGCGATGAACTCCGGCGTCTCCTCGGCGAGGAACACGTAACCGTCGATGAAGTCGAGCACCTCGACAGGGACGTCCTCAAATCTCTTGCGCCGCACCAGGAGCACAATCGGCATTTCCAACCCGCGTCGGCGCATGAGATTGATGAGCGAGGCAGTCTTGCCCTCCAAACCCTTCTTTCCCCAGTCGACCACGAGGCAGCCGATCGCCGCGTCGGTTTGGACGGCGATTTCCGCATCTTCGATCCGCCGCGCTCGGACGACCTGGAAGCCGAGACGCTCGATGGCCGCGACGATCTGCTGGATGCGTAGCCCTTCGAGGTCTTCAGCGTCGAAACTCGGCGCCGAAAATAGGAACGCAAATCTCTGAGAAAAATTCATCGGCAATGTCGGGACTTGCGACCAGCAAGGCAAGATCATTGGGCTTCATGACGCTAGTGTGACAGACCCGTGCCCCCCTACCGGCGTCCCCCATTACGGCGTCCCCGGAAGGCCGACTTTGCGCCGAAAGCCATTTCCCCGGCCGTTGGTTAAAACCTCATTAACCATGTTGAGATCCAATGGGTCGGTCCGATTCGGGGGACCAACCGATGCGAGCGAACTTGTTTCGGTTAGATGACGAGCAGTGGGCGAAGATCGAGCCTCTCATTCCAATGAGTCGACCTGGCCAGAAACCGCGGAATAATCGAAGGATTTTGAGCGGGATCATTCATGTGCTCAAGACCGGATGTCGGTGGCAGGACTGTCCATCGGAATACGGCCCGTATACGACGGTGTACAACCGCTTCAATCGCCGGAGCGGGCGCGGAATTTGGCAGACAATTTTTGAGACGGTGGCGGGCTCGCCGGAGCCACCCGAAGAGGTGGCGCTGGACAGCACCCATGTCAAAGCCCACCGCTGCGCTGGCGGCGGAAAAGGGGGGCCTCGGAACAGGCGATCGGCGTCACCAAGGGCGGCCGCCACAGCAAGCTCCATGCGCTTGTCGATAAATTATGCCGACCGTGGGTGTTCATTCTGACGCCCGGCAACATTCCGACTGCACGGTGGGTCCGGATGCGTGAGCATGATGGCCGGAAAAGCTGCTTGGCGACAAGGCTTATGACACGCATTCCGGGAGTTACTCCGGTAGGATGGCATCACACCCGTGATCCCGGGTCGATCGAATCGTAAGAAATGCATCCGTTACGACAAAAAAGCCTACAAGGGCCGCAACGTCATTGAGCGCTGCTCC
>JASHRR010001214.1 GCA_030037185.1 Xanthobacteraceae bacterium
CAATCAGGTTATGGGAGGAAAACAGGATCGTTGCTTGATGTTGCCTTTGATAAGCCTGCAAGCGATGACGAATCCATTCCGATCGATCGGGGTCTAGCGAGGCGGTCGGCTCGTCGAGCAACAGCACCTCAGGACTGTTGAGAAGCGCCTTGGCGAGTGATACCCTGGTCTTCTGGCCGGCCGAAAGATGCGCGGTCTCACGGTTGAGCAGATCGCCAAGCCCGAATTCTTCCGCCACCTGACCAATCCGGGCCTTGAGGTCGGGCACGCCGTAGAGACGGCCGAAAACATTGAGGTTCTGGCGCACTGTGAGTTGGCCCGGCATTGCCACGTAGGGGCTTTGAAAGTTCATTCTCTTGAGCACTTTGTGACGGGTGCAGGCCATGTCATGGCCGAGCACCGTGACGCTGCCACAGCTTGGTACTACAAGGCCCATGATCATCGCGATCGTCGTGGTCTTGCCAGCACCGTTTCCGCCGAGAAGACCGAAAGTCGAACCCTTCGGCACGTAGAAGGAGATATCGTCCACTGCGTAGTATGACTTGTATTTTTTGGTAAGGTTTTGGAGAACGATTGCAGGGATGTATTCGAAACTTGTCATCGAGGAGAAGAGCGGCATCGAATTCCGTTCTTCCATCTCTCGGCGCGATGACTCCCGAGACGGCAGCATATCCGGCAGTCTTCCAATCGTCGCAGGACGACCCGTGATTTCGGTCTCATTGCTCAAAAACCGCTCGATCCGGTTCATGACAGTTACTCCGTTCGCCAACATTGCGCCCTAGTGTCATTCGCCCATCGTAAGCAGCGTGCCCTTGTGGCGCGCGCTTTGCGTGAGCAGCACGAAGGTCGTGAGCCCGAGGCCCAGATAGACGAGGTTCAATGCGAAGCCCTCCAGCATCAAATCGGCACGGAATACGCCATCGATCAGCGCCCCTCGCATTCCTTCGAACACATAAGTCGGAGCGAGCGCCCAGGCGAGCGGCTGCAGCCAGGTGGGCAGAATTGTGACCGGGTAATAGACGCATGATACCGGCAGCAGCAGCATCATGACGGACCAAGCGAAGCTTTGTGCCCCCGATCCGTTGCGTAGGATCAAACCGGAGACTACCAATCCAACCGACCAACTCGTGAACATCAGGTTAGCGAAGAACGCCACCAGACCGAGTCCGAGTCCGTAGATGTTAAAATTGAAGAGCGTTAACGCGAGCAACGTCACCGGCGCCATGCCCACGACAAGCCGCATCAAGCTCATCACCATCAGCGATACTGCAAACTCTGCCGGTCGCAGCGGGCTCATCATCAAATTCGCGACGTTGCGCGACCACACTTCCTCAAGGAACGAAAACGTGAAGCCAAGCTGACCGCGGAACAGCACATCCCACAACATGACGGCAGCCAGCAAACTTCCGGCGGTCTCGAGAGTAGCGGACTGATTGTCGCTGAACCAGAAAGTAAGGAGCCCCCACACGATCATGTTCATGGTCGGCCAGTACACGAGTTCGATCAGGCGCGGCCATGACGCGCGCAGCAGGTACCAATATCGTAAAGTCATGGCGGCTATGCGCCCCAGTGAGTCGCTCATTGCGGTGGTCCGTTCGATTGTTCGTCGCGGGGAGAAGGGGAGGAGTCGATCGGCTCCTCCCACCAGAGGCAGGCTCCTACTATGCCTTGACTTCACAACGGATCGGTCGTCGCTTGCCAGTCCGGGCCGGAAAGGCCGTGACCACGTTGGCCTTCACGTTGACGGGGTGCTCCAGGCACATTGCCAACAGGTCTTCCAGATGAACCACCGAGCCGCGCAGGCGCGTTTCCACCGTTGCGCCACCGAGCACAAATGTCGCCTCGACCAGATCCGGTCGCTTCTGGACCAACTCGAACTGCGCCAGGTGGAGGTCGCGGTCGAACATCCAGCGATAAGTGACGTCGAGCAAGCTACCGGCCGGGACCTTGCGGCCATGCCTGTTGATAAAGGCATCGTTTATGCGTCCGTCGATGCTAGAGATCTGCGACCAGTTAATGACGCTAGGTTCGGGATCGGCGGGCCGCGTCACCGAATCGCCCTGGACGTACCTGATGAACGGCATCGCTTCGTTGAGAAGGTTTGTAATCACCGCGGTACCGGATTGGCCCGGAATCTGCGGCTTCCACGTGATTGGATCGAGCACATCGAGGTGCACTGAATCCTCGCACACGTGATAGGTGCCGCAGGGCATTTCGAGCGCGATCCGGGTCGCCTCCTCGGAGCTGTATTCGTCCAGCACCGGGCAGCCCAATCGCTCGGACCAGACCTTGCGGGCATATCGCGACGAATATTCCGAATGAGTGACCGCGAGATACAGGTCCGAACTGAACTCGTCTGCATAGGGCAGCAGAGCTTCGAGGTTCGAAGGATAGCAGGAGAGTATCCCAGGCGCGATCTGGCGCAGGTGCTTCGCGACGCGCGCCGGCGGAATGACGTTGGAGATGAATGCCGTCGGATATTTACCGTCGACCGAATCATACCACCACGGCACGGTGTAAACATGTGCCAGCAGATCGTCGGCGCGGTACTTATTGCCGCTCTGGAGAGCGAAT
>JASHRR010001215.1 GCA_030037185.1 Xanthobacteraceae bacterium
CGAACAGTGAAGCGTGGCGGTTGCTTCATCGAGGAAGACCTCGATCTTATGCTCGCCAACCGGGGATTTTTGTCGCGCATCTTTCGACGCATGTTTCGGGTTATCGAGCGATCGTCGCACATGTACCCACTGGGCTTACTCTT
This sequence comes from Xanthobacteraceae bacterium, assembly GCA_030037185.1. The sequence goes on from JASHRR010001215.1 coordinate 144, forward strand.
CGGGCTTGGATTCGACACAGCGACAGAAGTCGGTTTGCTCGGCATTTCAGCTACCCAAGCCACGCAGGGCATGTCGGCCTGGACTATCCTTGTCTTTCCAGCACTATTCGCGGCAGGCATGACGCTGATGGATACAACGGACAGCATCTTGATGTTGGGGGCCTACGGTTGGGCGTTTGTAAAGCCAATCCGCAAGCTTTATTACAATCTTACCATCACAGCGGTGTCCGTGGTCATCGCAGTAATCGTCGCCGGTTTAGAGACCCTGAATCTGATTGGCGACCAGCTGGACCTGACGGACGGTGGCGGATTCTGGGGTGCGGTCGACCATGGCGCATCGCCGGCGGGGCAGGAGCAGGGCCGGACCGTTCCGTTAAGGTAACTGACGGTGGCATTACAACCGGGCACTGATCAGGTGGGGTACACCTCGATTTCGTCGTACCGGTTGAGTCGGCAGATTGCATAAGAGAGCAGCCAGGCGGCGATGAAGATACCGACGATCACATACCCCAGGATGCCGAAATTATCGTTCAGAGTACCTCACATCACCTTCATGCCAGCGGACGCCGGGGCGCTCAGTGTGGTCAGGATGACGATCATCGCCACCATCGCGCTCCAGGGCCGCAGTGGAGAATTCTGAGAATTTATGTCCGACACAAAAACGTGATCTTTCTGAAGAAGACCAAGGATCTTTCCTCAATGAATTTCTTGTAGCTTTCATACTTTCGTGGTCTTCCACTTGTTCTCTTGGATATAATCGGGTTACAGTTTCCAATCTTAAGGTATTCTTTTCTGGTTTTGTCGTAGAACTCTGCAGCGTCTTCCAAGGTATCATGGAGTCCAAGCGATTTCTGCTTTGAATTGATATAAATTCTGGCCAACCATTTCTTGCCCGCTTGATGCCAAGAAACTCCTTTAAAATCTGATGTTGGTGTTCTTCCACTCATGAATATTCCTAACTGTCGCGTGAAGGATTTGCTAACGTTCGTCCTCGTCCAATATTACCGTCATCGGTGCGACGTCCAGCCCAGCCTCGGCGGGCACAAGTGTGACAAATCGGAAGGCCCGTTATCATCTGGACAGTTCGCAGTTTCGCCTCATAGGTCAGCGAACATTTGAATCTTCAATGTCGATAGCCTCCCCGTCACAGGCGCGCGCCGCCTGCGTGATGAGATGCAACGGTTCGAGGGTTGCGGCGGACGCCTCATCTATCAGCCGCAACGGTTCTACGTTGCGCGCGGTAACTTCCTTCAGCGCGCGCAAGTTGTCGCAAATCGTTGTGACCTGCGCTATCGGCGATTTGATCCAAACGACGTATTCAGCGTAGACGACGAATGTTGCAACACCGGCGATCGCGACATTACGTAGAGCGAAATGCCGCCGCATCGCCCCTCGCATGAAAGGGCCTCGCCTCTGCGCTAGCTTAGCTAGCTCTTTGTCGCGTAGGGCAGCAGAACGTATCCGATGTAGACGATTGCGCAAATCGGAACTAGCCAAGCGAGGCTCCGCCACGGCATGCGGTCCAACAGTTTTTCTGGAACAAGCGTCGCGAGCGCCGTCACTACGCCCGCGCCCAATGCCGACGTGACGACGAACCCATACCAGTACATGGCCGGCGAACCGCCGCCGAGCGGCGGCGCTCGGCCGAACTGCCAAATTCCCTGGATCGGATGGTAGGTCGCGAAGGCCCAACTGTAGTCCATGGTCGGTGCATAGATGATGGCAAATGCGATAGCGAAAATCGCTGCAAGCCGTTCTGTCTTCGTCATGATCCGAATCCTCGGATGTTGTTGATGATATGACCGGTCAGGAAGCCCCACCACACGGCAACCGCTATCAAGCTGGTCAGGGCTGCGCGCGCCACGCGATTGGCGTCCGACGCCTTCCGCCAAACAAGCCAGTAGATCGGCAAAACCGCCAGCGCCAACGCCAGCAGATGCTCTTTCATTTCGAACATCCCTTCGGGCTTGAAATCCCGATACTCCTGCAGGACCGTCCGCACGTTGATGCGATAGGTTGGATAGATGATCGTACCGATCGCGAAGGTCACCAGGAAGAGGATGACTACCGCGTTAGTGTAGCTCATCCCATTGACGCCGCGTACGGACTGGAAGAAACCGCTTCCCTTCTTGGTGACGGGCCATGCGGCGCCAACCGCCTGGTGTGTGATCGCACCAAGCAAAAAGACCGCGATAATTCCGTGAATGATAAGAAGTGTCGACCACCCCACTTGCATGGGCTATCTCCCTGCATCTTCTCGCCTTCGTGGCTTCCGGCTGCTCCGCAGCGACGTTCGACCTGATCGATCTCCTGCGTCGCGCAGCGTGCCGTATATTGCCCACATGTGGCGATGCCAGGGTAGTGCTATTTAAGCTATAGCCCTATAGGCTCAAAGAATATGGGCTCGTTGGCCTCGTTGATCATCGTGCCAAGTTGCAGCACGTGAACATCGTCATGGGAGCATTAGGGCGATCGGATTGCGCGCGGAAAAACCGGTCGCTCGTTGCACCAATGGAACCGCAATGAGAATTGGGAGAAGACCATGACGCGTGATCACAGTGTCGACCAAATTATTAGAGGTCGTTACGGCAGTCTTCGGTTTTTCGTCGAATATTTCACGCCTCCAGCAGGCGTGAATTCGATCAGCAACCCAGTTTCTATTTGGATAGCGGGGCGGCGCGCACTCTCGGATGGCTTGAATTTCCATTGACCAAGTGCGCTTTCGATACTGGCGCGCTGCGCGCTGGTGGCGCGAATCACGTGCACATGGTCCACGCTGCCGTCGCTCCCAATCACAATCCTTACCGGGATCGGAATTAAAGCGGGGGTGATCGCCGGCGGATCGACTTTGGCCAGCAGATGTTCCTTGTCTGCGTAGTTGCTCATGCACATCGGGTCGACCCTTCCGGCATCGCTGTCGTCGGCGTAGCCGAGGCGATTGAGGCTGAGAACAAGGTCCGCGAGCAGTTCGGGACTTTTGGCCGTCAGGTTGAAGCTCACAAAATGACAGCGAATCTCGGTGATCAAGGTGCTGCGAAATAGTCCGACGCCGCTGAAATCTACCCTGCTGAAGCGCCGGCCCGCGATTTGTACCTCGGAAGGTGGCCGATTGATTGTCATGCCGTCGATTGCGGACATCGCTCGGCCGAATTCCTGTGTCATCGCAACTGCATCGGCGAACGGCTTGGCGGCGAAAAACATATCTTGCGCCGCGACCAGTATTGTCGCGGTGAAATCGCCCCTTGGTATCAATGTGGTGAGTACGTAGTAGCTGGACACCGAGGGGGCGGGCCCCGGCGTTCCTTCGGTCCACCCTGACGGCAAGGGATAAGACAGATTGAAATAGGTATTCGTGAAAATTCCCTGTGTCACGCTCCCGTCGTCGGGATTTGGCACGGGCGCGGCCGCACGGCTCCCACGCCAAGCCGCTGCGCTGGCCAGACAGACGCAGGCGGCGAGATACAACAGCTTGCGCATTGTGCCGGGCCGCCATGATCAGAGCGAGCGCAAAAAGTTCAGCAGATCCTGCTTGGATTGCGGCGGCAAAAGATTGAAATTATTTATCACCGCATTGGCTTCTGACTGCGGGCTGGCATGCGCGAGGATGGCTTGGAGCAAATCGTTCGTGCGGCCGTCATGCAGGAAGAAAATCCGCTGCCCGATACCCCACAAGGGAGCAGACCGAAACTCCTGCCCATTGGCGTTGCCCTGCGTAATTCCGTCCGCCAGGCCGTATCCCATGTTGTGGATAGCGAAGTCGCTGAACGGGCTTAAGGTCACAGGGCCGCTGTTGCCGCTGCCGTTGAGGAAGGCGAGCCCGTTTATCGCCGTCGTTTGTTGCGTCACGTGGCAGGCCTGGCATCCGATGTTTTTGAAGACCACGCTCCCGCGACTTGACGAGGCCGTCGCCGCTGGAGTCGGTGGATACACCGCCGCCGGGGCCGGAGTCGGCGGAGCGCTGAGACGCATAAAGGTGGCAAAGTTGACAATGCCGGTCGAGAAATCCGACGCGGTGCTCCCCGTGGGAGGCGAATCCGGGTCCGTCGTGCCGAAAATGGTCATGTCTTCCGGCAGCGGGTTGAACTGGCAGCTCGGGGTCGTTTCATTGTCACGCTTGTTGGGAAACAGCTCGTTGGTCACGCCCATCTCGACGAGGTAAGCTTCGCCCGAGAACATCAGCAAAGACTTGTCTTGCGCCTTCCAGCCAAACCGGGTGATTGTGCCGTCGTTGGCGCTCGTGTTGAACTGCCCCGAGATCCCTAGCTGCGATTTCAGCGCCACATTTGAATTGAAAGCTGTGGTAAGGCCGAGATCGGAGATGCCCTCGACCAATCCAAGACCGAAAGTGGGCGTTGGGATGCGGAAAATGACATTGTTTGCGGCCAGCGCGGCGGGGAAATTCTCCTGGTGGATATTGCAACCGGGCGCGTCCGGGCGCCCGGATATGACATAAAGTTCGTGCACTTGGCCATCAGGTGTGCCGTCCGGGTTGCGCACGAAACGGGCCTCCCGGACAGGCCCATTCAAAGTGATAAACGGAGGCACGACATTTCGGGCACCATGCAGGGTGGCGACCGCCACCTGCGGATTAACCGTCG
>JASHRR010000141.1 GCA_030037185.1 Xanthobacteraceae bacterium
AACCGGGACATTTCTGGGACAAGGTTGACTGCCCTAGCGAGTAAGCTATTGAATTAACGAATTGTTATCCTCAGGAGCATGGCTAATTGAAGCCCACCGAGGGCTCGCGCAAGGTTGCAACGGGCATCGCAGAGCGTTTTAATGGTGACGGACGAGCGATGGGAGGCACACACGTAACCTCGGTGCGTGATCGTGCGAACCACAGCACTGAAGCGAAACGTTATCGAGAAACTTCTCGTGTCGGAACTTGCACCCTCAGCCGATCTGGCCTCTGAGTTTATGACGCCGAGTGCGATCAAGGCCTGGCAGCCCGAGCCGCAGTCAGGCGCGCATGGTGTCGCGTTGGCCAAAGCGCGTCACCGAATGATCGAAACGGGGCAGTGGACTCCGGCTCAGTTGATGGGAAGACGCTGGCCAATCGGCTGCGTGGCACTCGAAATCACGCAACGCTGCAACCTCGATTGCTCGGCCTGTTACCTGTCTGAGCACTCGGAGGCCGTTAAGGATATTCCGCTTGAAGAGCTGTTCAGGCGAATTGACGTGATCTTCGATCATTACGGACCCAACACCAATATTCAGGTGACGGGCGGTGATCCGACGCTGCGCAGGCGCGAAGAACTGCTCGCGATCGTGCGACGGATATCGCAGAAAAATATGCGGCCGGCACTGATGACCAATGGAATTCGGGCAAAGCGCGATTTGCTTACCGAGCTTGCCGAAGCCGGATTGGTCGACGTGGTATTTCACGTCGACATGAGCCAGAAGCGGCGCGGCTATGACTGCGAACGCGCGCTTAACGAACTGCGGCGCCAATACATTGAGCGCACGCGGGGTCTGCCACTCTCGGTGATGTTCAACACCACAGTTTTCGACGGTAACTTTGCGCAAATCCCCGAGATTGTGAGATTTTTCGTGTGCAACTGCGATGTCGTCCGGTTGGCTTCATTTCAGCCGCAGGCCGAAATCGGTCGCGGAGCATGTGGCCAACGAGGCGTTGCGCTGACGCCCCAGTCGCTTGAAAAGCAGATCGAGGCAGGTGCTGGCTGCTCGGTTTCCTTCGATTCGCTGCAGGTCGGACACTCTCGATGTACCCGTTACGGAGCGATTTTGGTCGTCAAAGGACGGGCGTATGATGCCCTCGATGACGGGAGCCTCATAGCGCGGCTTCTTGAGCGCATGCCGCTCTTGACTTTCGACCGCCGCTACCCCGCCAAGGTCATACGAACGTTCATTCGAGGACTTTTGACCAACCCACTGACTTCGGTCGAGGTCGGAGGTTGGCTGCTCCGCAAGGCTTGGTGCGCGAAAGATAATCTTTGGGCGGCACGCGGTCGGGTCGATAAGGTCTCATTCGTGGTCCATAATTTCATGGACGCGTGCCGCTTGGAGAAAGAGCGAATCGAGGCCTGTGCCTTTATGGCGATGACGCGGCAGGGTCCTGTTTCGATGTGCCTGCACAATGCGAAGCGAGATGCATTCATTTTTGACCCAATCCCGCTCCCCGGGGCAGACGGTCGTGTTTGGGATCCCGCATCAGGAGGCAAAACCAATAAAATGCAAATGGTGCGCACCGGCGTCCTCGACCGCCGCCTGGCCGAGGCAGGAACAGAACGCGATTCGACAAGCGGTCATAACGCTGCCAGCCCGTGATGGGGCGCGATGGCCGCACGGACGCTTCTCCTTGAAACGCGCGACAACCGGTGCCGGCCAAACGAGCTAGTTTAGAATGACCACGATCTATATCTCCACGGCGTAAGCTGATGCCCCGTCCGTTTCATCCCAGGCGGCGCGCTCCATATTGAATAATGACTGAGACATTCCTCAATTTTAATCGGCTCGAGTTCGTAGACGGCCGCCGCCATGAAATTAGGTGATTCAGTTTTGCCAGCGGGGCGACAATCGGAGGTATTAATCACAAACCAGCTGAGGCGATATTGAACGTGGAAAATTGCAGGCAGTATTGTGCATTCGTTTTCGGGATAAAGGGTCTCTGCGCCTTAGCGTCGCCCAGCGGCGTCGCACGTGGTAGGCCGTGATAATTATAGCAGGCAAGAACCGGATTGAACTGTACGAACGCGCTCGTCGCCGAAACCGCCGCCAATGGCGATGGCCAATGCCAATGTCTCCATCGCTTCTTCTTTCAGGCTTAGCTCTGATTGCTGGTTGAATGTGAGCTACACCGAAGCGAAACTGTGGCCACCTCTCCAAGGAAAAGACGAGGTTTCGGCGTGATTGGGGGAACCGCCAGCTGGTGTCGGTAGCCGCGCGCGTCGGCAAGCGGTGCAGAGTGTTGGATGCGGACACCGACATTTCGGGCGGGCAAGCTTGTTTACCATAAATCGTGTTTCACAGAACCTCCGCCATTCTCATTCGTTCATACACACCTAACGATCTTACCTCGGACGTTCAGTGCCACACCTGCGAAATTGTCGTGGTTGGAACATCCGCGGCGAGAAAGATTGCTCAGAGAGGGTCGACATTGAATGCCGCGACTTCGATTGGCTGCAGCCGCCCTAACCGTTTGCGTCCCTGCGCCCGTTTCGCTCGCAGATAGTTCATCGATTATCCAATCCGGCATCGCTTCTGTTTACTCCGCGAGCAGCAGCGGCCCGAAGACCGCGAATGGCGAACGCGTAAGATCGGACGCCTTAACGGCCGCACATCGAACGCTCCCTTTCGGAACAAAAGTTCGGGTAACAAACGTCGGCAACGGCAGGTCTGTCATCGTCAGGGTAAACGATCGTGGTCCATACGCGCGCGGTCGGATAATAGATCTTACGCCGGCTGGTGCACATGCTCTCGGGTTTAGTGGCATCACTCGAGTGACAATCGAAGTCAGCCGTTGACGTGTGGCGACAATCGGTACGAGCCTTTCGCGCCGACGACTGCGCTTGCACCTGCGTGCTGCCCTTGCAAATATCACCCTATTCGGCGAAGGGGATCATATTGCCGCGCCAGCGTGTTCCGGGCGGATAGCCTTCTTCGTCCTCGGCCGGCCAGAGGTCGTCCGTGGCGCCGGCCATGTGGACGTAGAACCGGTCCCACATCGGCGACCGCACACCGGCGCGATAGCCGTCCTGCTCGCTCAATGCCTTATCGCGCCAGCGCTGCGCGATATCAGGCTTCACCAGCGCGAAAAACATGGTATCGCCATCGGTTGCATCAACGGAAAGCAACACCCGCCCGCGCGAGGCGATGTACTGCTCGATCTCCTCGGTCGCCTTGGCGTAGGAGGATTCCACGGTCTTGCGATAAGCTGCGGTGACGGCTTCGTCGTCGAAGTCGGGGATCTCCTCCCCCATCAATGGCCCGAACACGGCCTTGGCAGCGGACGGAAGAGTGGCAGGATCGATAACGCCTTCATCGCGCCAGCAGTGCAAGATCTCGAAGGTATATTTGTCCTCGACCGAATAGATCTTGCCCTTGTCGGCGAGCAGGCTGACGGTCGCCAGAAAGAGCCGCGTGCGCGGCTCGTACCCATCCGAACCATAGAAGCCGATGCTTTTGGCGTCCGTCGGCGGGTCGTCAACCCAAGACTTCGCTTGGGTCATGATCGCGGCGTCATCCGCGGAGAAATCTCGGGCGAAGGCGAGAACGGGGTTTTCGTGATTCATCACAATCCTTTCGCGAACGGCTCCGCCGTTTTGAGCGGATTGCGTCATGCGCAGTTGGCATCGAGGGCGCTCTTTGCCATGTTCCAGTTTCGCCGGGCTGACATTGCGCACAGCAATGAACCCGTAGCGTTTCGGCGCAGAAAACTACCGCTGCCGACTGGGCGCTGAGGCGCGTGGCATGCTTGTGCTTGACGCGATAGCGGTAGGTGATTTGCATGGAATGCGCATACCTCAAAGAGGAGTTACTTCAAAGCAGAGCTGGCCTTACTGCGCCTTTATCCCCGTATCTATACGAGGGCATTAGGGAGCGATTCGGTAATGGCAGTGGACATCGTCCATCACTGCATCCCCTAGAAAGCGGCAATGACAGGCTCTATAGACGGACGGCTTCGCCGTTTTGAGCGGAATGCGTGGCGCACGTGGAGCTTGCTGGCGGTTGCCACTCCCCGTCGCGCATTGTCGCGGCGCGCTTTGCGTCAAGAGCGACCAGCAGCCCGGCCGACTGGGCAAAGCGCGGGCGCGCTGCTGGCCCGATCCGGAATAAGGCAAATGCTCGAGGAGGGCAAGCCGGACCTCGCATTCCCCGGCGGCGACGGCACTGCGAACAGGATCAAGCAGGCGAGAGAGGCGCAAGTACAGGCTTTGGTCATAGCCACCGGCGCTTAACCCGATCGCGCAATCC
>JASHRR010001216.1 GCA_030037185.1 Xanthobacteraceae bacterium
CAGGTCGCGCTTCGTTGACGGCGCCGGTCACGTCGGTGGTGCCTTTCGCCGTCATGCCATTCCCCATCGCTGCCGACTTTGGTAGCCCCACAATGCTGTTGTGGTACAGCAAGATTACCTGCGAGCGAAGGAAATAGAAATTCAGTGATTGGCCTTCCGGGAAATTACTGAGCACATCCGCCCATACCACAATTTGATCCAAATCAAGGTCAACGCTGCAGGCTGGCTTTATCCGAGAATGCATGTGTTGGAGTGCGAACCGTGCGAAGCGCATTAGCAATCATAGTGGTACTCACGATGAGCACATCCGCTTGGAGCCAAGAGGGCAATACATCGGATGATCTCCGCCAAGGTCATCAATTGGCCGCCATGTTCTGCGGAAATTGTCATCTGGCGGCGGCCGATCAGCCTTATAAACCGATCTTCAATCCGCCTGCTCCATCATTTGACTCGATCGCTCAGAGAAAGGACGTCACTGCTCAATCGCTGCAAAGGTTTCTGACAGCAACGCATCGAGGCGTGGATAACCCAAAAGGAATGCCGCACCCTAACTTGGCAGATTATCAGCTAAAGCAAGTAATCAATTATCTTCTGAGCCTGCGCAAATAACATAATGCATGAAGAGCAGGCAAAAAAAGGCCTTATCAACGCAGGCCTCGAGACTAAACGCTCGAATTACGCAAGCGTGGCTCATAGCACCCTGCCGATGCATCAAAAATCATCGTTGCGGCGCTCGTGGCCCATCGCTTGTGGCATTCAGTGCTTTTCAGTTCCGTTGCCACGTCTAGACGCGAGCAATTCTTCCCGGAACAGCGCTCTTCGCCGCGCGAGCAGCTCGCCGCGCTGCAGCGGCCGCCTTGCGAGCAGCTTTCGCCTTCGCGGTATGCTCGCCGGCTCGAAGGGCGTTTTTTGAGCCAGAGGCGCCTCAGCTACCATGATAACGGCACACAGATCGGCCAGCAACCGCTGGCTGGTGACAGTCACGTCCAGTCTGCCTCGCCCATGCCTTGCAGCGGAGAAGCCACCACGCAACAGGTTGGCCCTTTTGAGGGGGGTACCAAGCTCTGATCCCAGATTCATAACGCCCTTTTTGAGATCGCTTTTCACAGAACCGGAGGTAAACGCCACCAAATTTTCGCTCATCCGAGGGACCCCATCAGGACCCGGCTTGCCCGCAAAGAGGGGGCGGTGGCTTGAGGGCTTCGTCATACGACTGCTTGGATACGCGCCGTCGATTGATTTGCCTCAAAGCGGGACCTGACGATTCCTCCCTACTTTTGCGCCGGAAAGTAGCTCTAGAGGACTGGTCGCAAACTCAATCGGCATGGAAACCGTTTATGATTCGCAAATCAATCAGCCTGATCGCCACGTCGTTCGTCATCGGCACAATTTCGTCCCAAGCCCTCGCGCTCAGCAAACCGACCGCGGCAACGGCCGAAAAGGATGCGAGACAGTTGATGCGCATGATGGACAAGGACATGAACGGCGTGGTCGAAAGACGAATTCATGCAATTCATGGGTCAGACGTTCGATCGTCTCGACGTCAACAAGAGTGGCACGCTTGAGCCCAGAGAACTGCGGCAAATGACGCGTCCGAACTGGCTGCTTGGGGACTGTGTGCATAGCGCATTCCCACACAATGCGGCGGCCAATAATTGACTGCTGAAAATCAGGATAGGGGGATGCCTCACGCTGCCACCGTCCCACACGACCTGACATACCGATCCGTACTGCGCAGGGGACCCGAGCCAGGACCTATCGAGCTAATAGAGGGGCGGGCGCCGCGGATGGCTTTAAGCACATCAATAAGGACCGCTGATGAAAAGGAAGCCGCCAGGGCACAGCAGCCGAAGCCCTGCGGAAACCGCTATAACTCCTCGAACGTAGACACCGAGCGGGCCGACGATGAGTGCTCGATGGACGAGTGAACCATAGGTGACCATGGAAGACGCTTGGTACCAGTTCGCGGCCTACAACTCGCAAGCCTATTACGGCTACGGGTGTGACGACGAGGCCGAGTTCTTTGAGGACTATCTGAACCGCGGGCGCGACGCCAACCTGTATCACCGCACGCGCCTGACGGACAAGGAGGCCGCCGAGCTTCGGCTCGACGACCGCGACGACACCGTGAACCTGGGTGACGACGCCTCTTTGGGTAGAGAGGCGTAATGCACAGCCGGGGACAGTCTACGAAGAGCGATACCGGGCCCGCCTATGGCGCGCTTGGTGGAAACATTGAGCACTGCGATCGGAAAATTTCAACCCCAAGCCGCTCATAGATTCAGACCGGAACTTCCGAATTCATCTGCTACAGCAGTGCCGTCGGATGAAGGGGCCGCTTCGTGTCTGCCAAGAGCAAGATCGCGAGCGCTGCAGTAGCCGCACTCTTCGCCGGGACGAATGGCGCGGCGAGCGCACAGCATCATGCCGACCGCCACAATGTCCCGTACCTGCCTGCCTTGCATCGCCCTCAGCTTCCCGTGGAGTCCAAGGGCCAGCCTAGGTATTGGTCCGGGCCACCCCGTCGGGCCCGGGAAGGGGTTATAGGCGTCGCCGCCCGCGTCGTCCTGCATACGCCGCCTCGCGATGAGCCTGCTTTTGCCCATCCGATCACCAAAGTGTCGACGGGGCGGCTTCAAAAGTGCCTCGCCCGCTTCCGCAATGCGGTGTCTCGACCGCGAGGCTGAATCGCGTGGTCAATGCCCAAATAACGAACCCCAGTGCGGACGAGTCATTTGTTGCAGTTCTTTGGGCTCAAGCGTGCCACTCTTGTTGACGTCCAGACGATCGAACGTCTGACCCATGAATTGCAGAAATTCCTCTTTCGACACCACGCCGTTCATGTCCTTGTCCATCATGCGCATCAATTGTCTCGCATCCTTTTCGGCCGTCGCCGCGGTCCGTTTGCTGAGCGCGAGGGCCGGGGACGAAATTGTGCCGATGACCAGCGACATTGCGATCGGGGCGATTGCTTTACGATTCATAACAGGATTTCCTCGTTTGGTTGAGTTCCGGACAGTCCTCTAGATAAACGGGTCGCCGAGTCCTGCTTTGAGGCAAATCAATCGACCCCAGCCGCTGAGCCCTCCTATCGATCACGTAATTTCCAAAATCTCAAATGACCGCCCCCTTTCGAAAAAGCCAGGCGAGCACTATTCGGGAAAGCGAATGCGGGAGTGGCGAGGCGGTGACCGAGCAAGGAGGTGGCCGCCCCGTGGCGTTCGCGCAAATACCTCGGCGCTCGTGTGCTCGCCGCGCGCGAGGACTCACAGTGGCGCCATGTGGGCGCACGCGGGAACGGGTTTTGAGCGAGCGACGAATCGCTGTACCAAAAGATGCAGCCTCTGAAGACCGAAGCCAAACCCGTTCGTGCGAGAGTGAAAGATAAGGCGCAGACCACGTGGCTGCAGGCCGGCTCGTATCCGAGAGATGCGCCACCAGATTTTTCTAGGCCTGCGTGGTGATAAAAAAGCGACGGACGTCATCCGTAAACTACGAACATGACCTTCGGAAACAAATTCGTCCGGTCTGCCGGAACTTGGTTCTTATCGCACCTCAACAAGATCTCGTAGTCGGACGACGACGATGTGGGGTCGCCCTGACGCTGCATCGTGTGCTCAACTCGCTCAGGGTCGAGAACTTCATCAAAACATCGGGTCAGACCGGCATGCGCCTGATGGTTCCCCTCGCAGCGAAGTACGATGGAGGTCCGTGAGTTTTCGAGGCTCGTGCTCGCGACCGTGGAGCGGGAGATCCCAGATCTGGCGACCCACCCAGCGGCGTCGTGCCCAGCGGCACGGCAAGATTTATCTCGCCATGGCGTGCATCGGGCAGCTATCCGGTGGAAGCTGACCAAACCGCACCGAATTGGCAGAGGGGCCGCACATTCGTGCCACCGGTTTAGGCTAGGCCCCCGATCGGCTCTCCAAACGTGTCCGCGGCCGCCTAACATCCTACACCCAGGATCAAGCTCAAGGCTGCGGCTGCGGTTGCTGCGGACGGGGACTAATCAAACCGCAACATCCAACATAATGATCACCAACAGTCTGAAAGTGAAACGCCCTAAGGGTCGCTATCGATTTGGCGACCATTTGGACCTCATGGCTCATCCGGTGGAGGCGACTGCGGAAAGCATCCCGGTCTTGTCATCGTAGGCAAAGGCCTCGGCGTAGCGACCCCATGCGGTCGCGACACGCATGGTGCGTTTTGCATCGCGGCGGGTAAGATGATCCTCAAGCTCGATCTCGAAGCGCACGCGTGGTGCCCGATGGTTGCTGCGCTCGCCGAGAACCCGGCAGATGTGGGCGATGAGAGGCACAAAGCGCATCATGTGCTCCTTGAACAACAGCTTACGCTGCTCCGTGTCGCCTTCCGCGAAGACGCGGCCCGCCGCGGTTAGTTTCAAGTGACGGTCCTTGAGCTCGGCAAACTCCAGCATGTGAAGCCCTTCCGCCACCGGAAACAGATCGTCCACTTCGAAGGTAAGCGCATTGGCTAGCGCCCCCAATTCTGCCTCTCCGGCAAATGGGGCTGTCGCCAGTTTCGCAATAAGCCCGCTCATTCGGTTGACAGAAGCCGCCGGCAAGGGCTGTGCAAATCCCCCGTGAATTTTCTTGAGAGCACCAATCGAGGCGATCGTGCGTGCGGTCAACACCGAATAGATCTCATCGACGATGCGACCAAACTCGTCGTCCAGCCGATTGCGAGGATGGGGCAGCCCGATCGGAATTTCGGCCGCGATATGTCCTGGATTGGAGGCAAGCAGCACCACTCGGTCGCACATCAATACTGCCTCCTCCACGTTATGCGTGACGATCAGCACCGATTTGGTCGGCAGCCGATGCTCGATCCACAGGTCCAGGAAATCGGTTCGCAAAGTCTCGGCCGTAAGCACATCTAGCGCTGAGAACGGCTCGTCCATGAGGAGGACCGTGGGCTCCGTCACGAGAGCTCTGGCGAATCCGACCCGCTGGCGCATGCCGCCGGAAAGCTCGCGGGGATAGGCGGACTGAAATCCATCGAGACCAATCAGATCAATTGCAGCTTCCGCGCGTTGTCGTGCCACCGTCTGCGGCAGCTGGAGGGCTTCGAGGCCGACTTCGACATTTTCTAGCACCGTCAGCCAGGGGAATAGGGCGAAGGTCTGGAAAACCATAGCAATCCCTTCCGCCGGGCCGGTCAACGGTGCGCCCCCGAAGCTGACGGTTCCGCTTGTCGGCTTGATCAGGCCGCTAGCGATGCGCAGAAGCGTCGACTTGCCGGAGCCCGATCGGCCGAGCAGGCCGAGAATCTCGCCGTCGCGGAGAGAGATATTGATGTTCTCAAGGACCGGCAGCGGCTCGCCTGACCCCCGCTTGAAGACGATGCTGATGTTTCGTAGGTCGATGGTGGTGGCATCCGAACGCTCGAGCATCGGCACCTCAATCAAGCCGCGTCCGGCGCTCCGCAAAAGCATAGAGCGGTCGCCAGAGAAGGCGGTTCATGGAAACAACAAGGACTGACATCACCGCGATGCCAAACGCGATTCGTGGGAAATCGCCGGCTTCCGTCATCTGCGCGATGTAGGCGCCCAGTCCGCCGCCGCTGAGCTTGGTCGAGCCCCAGCTGACGGCCTCGGAGACGATGCTGGCATTCCATGCGCCCCCTGACGCAGTGATGGCTCCGGTGACATAATAAGGAAAGATCCCGGGAAGCATCACGTCACGCCACCAATGCCAGCCGGGAATACGAAAGCCCGCGGCAGCCTCCCTGAAATCGCTCGGAAAGGCGGTTGCGCCGGCGATCACGTTGAACAGGATGTACCACTGCGTCCCCAATATCATCAGCGGGCTCAGCCAGATCACAGGCGACAGATCGAACTGCACGATGAGATACACGACGATTGGGAACAGCAAGTTTGCCGGAAAGGCTGCCAGAAACTGCGCCAGCGGCTGTACCTTCTCGGCAAGGCTTGGCCGCAGGCCCACGGCAACGCCGATCGGGACCCAGACCACCGTCGCGATTGCGATAAGAACCACAACTCGCAAAAGCGTAAGGCCGCCATTGCGAACTGCGTCGCAGACGTCCCGCCACGACAATGCTGCCCCGGCATATTGCAGGAGTACCCACGCCGAATAGGCGACGCCGGCGAGGACGAGCCCGTACCACGCTACGTCGACAGCGCGGGATGGCGCCCAGGGGGCGCCGCTGCGATGAAACGACCATGGCAGTTCCAACCGGGCGCGAACGATGGCATGGGTGACTGTCCCGATCGGCCGACCAAGCAGGCGCGCGAAGACACCTCGCTGAAACAGGTCGAGGACCCAACTTCGCGGCACGATTTGAGCGGCGGTCTGTTCGTAGCGAAACTTGTCGGCCCATGCGACGAGCGGGCGAAACAGCAATTGATCATAGCTGAGGATGGTCGCGGTCATCGCAACAATCGCCCAGCCGACAGCGTGCAGGTCGCGCTCCTGAATGGCGCGTGCCACATACGAGCCTATCCCAGGCAGGGAGATCTGCAATGACCCGACTGAGATCGCTTCCGAGGCCACCACGAAGAACCAGCCGCCCGACATCGACATCATGGTGTTCCAGATCAGGCCGGGCATGGCAAATGGCACGTCGAGGCGCCAGAAGCGCTGCCAGCCGGAGAGGCGGAAGCTTCGGCTTGCTTCATCGAGATCTTGCGGGATGGTGCGGAGAGCCTGAAAAAAGCTGAAAGCCATGTTCCAGGCCTGGCTGGTGAAAATTGCAAAAATCGCGGCCAGCTCCGGCCCAAGCACATTACCAGGAAACAATGACACAAAGAATACGACGGTGAAGGAGAGATAGCCGAGAACGGGCACGGATTGCAGCACGTCCAGCAGCGGGATCAGCACCATTTCCGCTCTACGGCTTTTCGCAGCGAGCGTCGCGTAGGTGAAGGTGAAAATCAGGGAGGCGAGGAGCGCGGCGAGCATGCGCATCGTCGTTCGCAATGCATAGTCCGGCAGGACCGTGGGAGAAAGCAAGATTTCCGGCTGTTCGCCCGCCGAAAGCGGCGCGATCATCTGACGTGCGCCGGACCCAAGCAGGATGATGATCGTGACGAGAAGCGTGAGGGCAGCCAGATCCCGCCAGTTGTAGGCGGGCTGATGCTGGAACCCTTTTCCGCGAAGTGCTTCAGTATAGTGCACCATGAGCTTGCGTCGACTGAAGTATCCTTACGCGTGTTCGGCGAAAGCGAACACGGCGGAGACTAGCTTGGGGTTATGTGAAAGAGGACTCGCAGGCTATATCCGATCGCGAATGCGATGCCGGCGGCGCTCATTCCGATAACGAGAGTTTCAAGCCCGGACCGCCACCAGGCCACCGGCGACCAGCGGCTCTTGATCGCTCCTACGCCAAAAAAGGTCGCCCCGATTGCAACCACGCACGAGCCGAGGCCGCCGACGGCAAGGAATGTGATGAGAGGAATGATCCCGCAGAGGATGAAGGCGGCGAAGGTACTGAGCGCGGCCAGCGGAGGCCATCTGAGCGTCGGCGAGAGGCCATGTTCCTCGACAGCCATCGTCTTCGCCCAAAGCTCGGCATCACATGAGATCAAATGGACGATACGTTCAAGGTCGTCGCCTGCAAAGCCTTTGGAGGCAAAGATCTGGCGAATTTCTTCGCGCTCACCCTCGGGCACCAGAGCGATATGCCGTCGCTCGACGTCCAACACGCGCCTGTAATCGTCTCGCTCCGCCTTTGTTCCGCTGTAATTGCTTGCGGCCATGGCAAATCCGTCGGCAACAAGATTTGCAAAGCCGAGTAACAGCACCACCGTCGACGGGAGGTTCGCGCCAACGACGCCGGCCACGATAGCAAAGGTCGTGACCCCGCCATCGATTGCGCCATAAATCCAGTCGCGTAGGTAATTGACGCGGGCTCCCCGTGCCAGACGCAGGCGGATCGCCTCAGCCGTGTGACTGTATTCAAGCGCACTTGCCATCGTGATGAATTGGAGCTGGCTCGATCGGCTCATCTCTATGGGATAGCCGAGCTTGCGATTTTGAGATGAATCAATCGGCTCGTTGCGGGCGGTGAGCAGTCCGTTTGATTCCTCTCCAATTACACGCTAGCCTACCCAATATGAATAGATTCGTGAGCATA
>JASHRR010001217.1 GCA_030037185.1 Xanthobacteraceae bacterium
GGGCTACGCGCTCCGTTAGGTCGTGCCCTTCGCCTCGCTGCTGGGCGCGTAGCGTCGCGAAGCGGCTTTCGATCTCCGCTACCCACTCCGAGTGGTCCGCCTTCGCCTTCGATAGCGAAAGGTTTCCCTGCCGGTGAAACAGTTCTTCCCAGCGCTTACCGTACAGCGCCTGGTAATCGTCTCTCACGTCTTCGGGGATGCCTATCCGGGCTCTGTATGACCCTGACTTTGCCCGCGTCAAACTCGACATTCGGAATGCCATTTGTATTGCCCTTTTGTATTCAAGGGCTGCCCGAATGCCTAGCAAATTCAGTAAGTTGTTGCCACTACAGGGAAAGCTACTTGAGGTGGTGCGGTCGAGAGGACTCGAACCTCCACGAGTTGCCCCACTAGCACCTCAAGCTAGCGCGTCTACCAGTTCCGCCACGACCGCATCGGGAGGGACGCCTAGCCGCAAAAAAGGGCCAGGCGCTGTGCAACCGGCACGATGTAACAAATCGGTGGTGCCGGTACAAGAGCGGCGGCCCAGGGATCACAAGGGCAGCGACCATCGGCGTCACGATGCTTGCATGCAGCAACGGGACGCCAATATTTGCGGCAAGCCGGTTACGGGATAATGTTATGTCTCCCAATGCTTAGCCGCATAGGTTCGCTGCTTGGCCGAACAGGCCGTGGCGGAAGGGGCGGACCGACTTGGCGGCGAGCAGATCCGCAAAAGCACTTGGACGGGAGGGTTAAATGCAGCGTGCCGCTCCGTCACCCTGCCCTGACGTGGTTAGCCAATGACCAAAACCCGAGACGAAATCGCCACGCTGGTGCATGCCGGCCCCGGCAGGCCGGCAGCTTGGCGCGTCGAAACGGCGCCGGTCACCTATGAGAATGCGCTTGCCTTCATGGAGGCGCGCGCCGCTGCCATCGCGTCGGGCGACGACGACGAGCTGGTCTGGCTGATCGAGCATCCGGCACTCTACACGGCCGGCGTCAGCGCGCGCCCGGAACACCTTGTCGAGCCGCGGTTTCCGGTGTTTGCGGCCGGCCGCGGCGGCCAGTTTACCTACCACGGGCCGGGCCAGCGCGTCGCCTACGTTATGCTCGACTTGAAGCGCCGCGGCGGCGACGTGCGCCGGTTCGTGGCGGATCTGGAGGAATGGCTGATCCGGACGGTGGCCGCCTTCAACATCCGCGGTGAACGCCGCGAGAAGCGGATCGGCGTGTGGGTGCGCCGCCCCGACAAGGGCGAGGACTGCGAGGACAAGATCGCGGCCATTGGCATCAGGGTCAAGCGCTGGGTGAGCCTGCATGGCATCAGCCTCAATGTTGCCCCCGACCTTGGCCATTTCGGTGGCATCGTGCCCTGCGGCGTCCACGAGCCGCGCTTTGGTGTGACGAGCTTTGTCGACCTTGGTCACGTGGTGAGCATGCCAGAAATCGACATAGCGCTGCGGGACGCATTCGAGCGGGTGTTCGGGCCGGTGCGGGTGGAGTTGTAGGAGCAATGCGTCGGCTCTTGCGATCTGCCCATGGCGCGAACCCGTAGGCCGATTTAAGTGCAGCGCAATCCACCGATCCCGACGCGATGCGCCTGCACCCTACACAGTCGGCAAGAGCGAAAACGCTTCGCCGGGGCGCCGATAGCTCAGATCGCGTTCCGACGCCTCCTCGATCTCAATCGAGTCTACGCGGGCGAGCGGCGGCCCGCTTCGGCAATGCGCGATAAGTTGCGCCACCGCGGGGGGCGGACCGGCAATCAAAACCTCGACGGAACCGTCGAGCCGGTTCCGGACCCAGCCGTCGAGTCCGAGCCTGAAGGCCTTGCGCTCAGTCCACATGCGAAAACCGATTTTTTGGACGCTGCCCCGGATCCTCAGCCGCTTGATCTCTTGCGGTTCGATCGCCATGAAGAAATCGCTCCGACCCTTCGACCTTCCCGCTCCCGAGGTGGGTCGGGAGGTGTTCCGGACGGGCTGTTCTACGCCGACGCCCAACGCTTCAGGCAACGCAGGTAGTGCGGCGGAAACCCGGCATCGCGTGCCGCCTGCGTCACAATATCAAGGTAGCCGGGCCGCGGCCGGCCGGGACTGCGGTTACGCCCAATATAAACCAACGCAGCGTGACGGCGGCGGTGCGACATCACCGCCAGGGTGGCCGCCCGATAGAGGCCGCCGTCCAGGTTCTCGTAGGCATTGAGCGCCGCCACATCGCGCGGAGTGACGCGCCACAGCACTCCGTGGACGCTTGAGCCGGGCGCAGGCACGACAGACGCATAGCCGGACCGCATGACGATGAAACGGTACCCCGGCAGGCGAGCACAGCCCTCGAATCGCGCGCTCGGACACCGGCGGCGCATCAATGCGGTGCTCATATTGGAGCCGTACGCAAAATGCAGCATGCGGTCTCCCTTGTGCGCGGTTTCACCATTTCCCTCCCTGTCATCGGCGGGCCAAAGGCCAAACCGGGCGCCGACGCGCCGTGATTCGATCTCGAAATCGCTCCCCGGTGGCATTCCGCAAGCCCAACGGTTTGATTCTGCTCCAGGACCTGATAAACCACACGGCCGGAATTGAGAAGCGGATGTCAGTGCGGAACTTAGAGCGCACTCCTGATCATATTTACAATTTTTCCGGATTCTCGGCCGTCCGCGGACAAAGCCCGGAAGATAGGCATGACGACGAAGAGATGATTCGATTTCAATCGGAACGCACTCCCGTCCTCACAGATCCGAGCTTGGAAGGCCCCTCACCCTCGGCCTCTCCGCACCCGGCAGGAGAGGTCAGTAGAAGATACGAGCCACGCGGATGACGACCTTCAAGTCAGATTTTCTCAACGTGCTGTCGAGCCGCGGTTTCATCCAACAGATATCGGAGCCGGATACGCTCGACGCCTTGGCATGCGAGAAAGCGATCACCGCCTATATCGGGTTCGATTGCACCGCGCCGTCGCTGCATGTCGGCAATCTGGTCTCGATCATGCTGCTATACTGGCTCCAGCAGACCGGCCACCGGCCGATCGCGCTCATGGGCGGTGGCACGACGCGAGTCGGTGATCCGTCCGGCAAGGATGAAAGCCGGCGTCTGCTCAGCGACGAAATGATTGCGCAAAATCTCACCGGCATTCGGGAGGTTTTCAGGAAATTCCTGTCCTTCGGCGAGGGCGAGGCGCTGATGGCCAACAATGCGGATTGGCTCAACACCCTCAACTATGTGGATTTCCTGCGCGACATCGGCCGCCACTTCTCGGTCAATCGGATGCTTGCCTTCGATTCGGTGAAGCTGCGGCTCGACCGCCAGCAGGAGCTGTCGTTTCTCGAATTCAATTACATGATCTTGCAGGCCTACGACTTCGTCGAGCTTTATAAGCGGAATGGTTGCGTGTTGCAGATGGGTGGCTCCGATCAGTGGGGCAACATCCTCAACGGCATCGATCTCGGCCGCCGCATCGCCAACGCCCATTTATTCGCCCTCACCTCGCCGCTGATCACCACGGCATCGGGCGCCAAGATGGGCAAGACCGCAGCAGGCGCCGTGTGGCTCAATGCAGAGCGGATGAGTCCCTACGACTACTGGCAATACTGGCGCAACACCGAGGACGGCGACGTTATCCGCTTTCTCAAGCTATTTACCGTGCTGCCGCTCGATGAGATTGCGCGTCTCGCGGCGCTGCGCGGGGCTGACATCAACGACGCAAAAAAAGTACTGGCGACCGAAGCTACGGCGCTCCTCCATGGCCGCGCCGCAGCCCAAGAAGCCGCGGCGACCGCCCGAAAGACTTTCGAGGAGGGGACGCTCGCCGATACGCTGCCCACGATCGAAATCCCACGCCGCGATCTTGAAGAAGGGCTTGGCGTGCTTACGGCTTTTCACAAGGCCGGCCTGGTAGCCTCGAACAGCGAGGCCCGCCGCCAGATCAAGGCGGGCGGGCTCAAGGTCAACGACGTAGCCGTCACCGACGAAAACATGGTACTGACGCCGAAAAACCTCAGCGCTGAAGGGGTGATCAAGCTCTCGCTCGGCAAGAAACGGCACATACTGATCAAGCCGACGTAAATTCTCGCCTGGCAACGGCATCTTTGCCATTGCCAGGCCTCACCAACACAAAGTGGGCAAAACCAACGCCCATCCCCGCCGGTGCCACATATTCCGGCAAGCAGTCAGGCTATTTTCGGCCACCTCTGGATGTCGACGCGATTACTCCTCATCGCGCGCGAGCTGTGCATCGCCTCCGTTCAGGTCTCCTGCCCTCGCGAGTCGAGCTTGTTCACAGCATTTTTTTTCAGAGAAGCCGGAAGAACGGTTTCAAAAATCCAGCTTCTCGGCGGTGGGAACCGGTTCAAGGCCGATGTTGAAATAATCGTCATTGAAGGCGGGGCAATCGAATTCCGCGAGCCTCGCATTCGGAGCGACCACGCGATGGCGGTTTCGGGTCGCCGACCACGGTTGGTAGAAGGCGCCAGGGTCTTCAACCGTGAACACAACTTCGAGCGTGTTGCCGCCGTCGATCAACCGGAAGCGCTCGACCACATGCAGCTTTTCGGTGTGCGGCGTGCGGTAGGAATCCACGAAGGTCCGGTCATTGAAGCCGATCGTATCGACCACCAGGGTGTCGCCCTCGTAATGTCCGACGGATTCGCCGTACCAGGACGGCTTCGGATTGGCTGAATGGGGCACGTTAAGCCAGATGTGGCGTGCGCGCCCGGTGAGGAACAGCACGACTTCCCGCGGCGTCTGGACGATGTGCATGAGGCCGGGGTTGAGATGGAAGGCCGGAACACCCGTCTCCCAGCATCGTGCCTCCCGTGTCTCGCCGTTGCGGCCGTGGAGCACGAGGTCGTTCTGGCGGCTGAGAGCTTCTCTCACCCAAGGCAGCAAGTTGCGGCCGGCGGCGTTATTGAGGTCGGCTACTCGGTAGCTCGGCTGAATCCGCATCTCGCGCGCGACTTCGTTGTTGGCGTAGGGGTGGTCGGGACCGTCCGTTACCGGACCCAGTCCCGTCGCCGGCCTGGCAAAGTCATTAAACAGACGCGCAATGGCGTAGTTGGGCTCTTTCGGCGCCACGAACCCCGCCCACGCAACGCCGGGCGTGGAAAGATCGAGGCCGGGCGGTGCGCCGGTTGCGGGCGCCTCCGCCGCAAGGGCGGGAAGAAATGCCGCAGGGCCCAAGAGAGCGCTCAGCGCGATCGCGCTAGCAATCGCGGGTGTTGTGCGTCGCCGACCGGTTGTCATAGGCAGCTCCCTTTAATCAACGACGTACGCCCTTCACACTGGAAAGATCGCGATGCCTGTCGTTGCAGGCGTAATCTTCAAGCCTCACGTCGTTGCGCTCGTCATAGACGAAACGCGCCTGCCAATCCCTCTCGTACATTTGGGGATCATGGATTGCGATAACGTCTTCGAGTTGGTTGCCGACTTTCCGGATGCGCTCCGTGGTCGTCATCTCGTCGCTGTGAGGCAGGCCGCTCGCATCCAGGAAAGTCCACTCGTTAAAGCCGGCCGATTCCACCACCAGCTCGTCGCCATCCCAGCGGCCGACCGAATGGCCGTTGTATTTGGGATCGACGATCAGGGCTTGCCGTGGCGGCAGCGGCTTGTCCATGACAATCACCCGCACCTGATGGTTCATCTCGTAAAGAAACGTCACCTGCCCCGCCGGCACCTGGAAGATTTCGAACGGATAGGGGGTGGCGAGCACGCGCGGCACGCCGTCGGGCACGCAGACGCGCCGCGCCTTGTCGACCATCGATCCGTCCTTCAGGCCGGCCTGATTCATTTCGTATGCCGCCCTGCCGGCCGGGTTGAGCGGCGGGTCGCCGCCGCCCAGGACTTGTATCTTCGAGCTGTAGCTCGTCGCCCAATAGGTTCCGGAAATATCCGGTGCGGCGAAGGCCGCGGAATTGAGCGCTAGCGCCAGCGTGATGGCGATGCCGCAAACGCCGAAGACTCGCATGAAGCATTCGCCTCCCCGGACTCTTTTTTGATATCACGTTTGTAGCCTAGAGTAGGCGGCGATCGCAATACGGCGGTACGGTGCGTTCACGCTCCTCTGTCGTCAGCTTTGGTTGTGACCCGCCTATGTGATCGTTTCAGCGTGTTCCGGCCAGATTGACTCCGGGGTCCGGCCGGCCTCCGTCCCGACCATCCGCGTCTTCCTGGCTGAGGCACCGCAAGGTGTGAGACGCGCAGGTCGAGCGGCGGGCGCCTCGTTCTTGAGGTATCAGTTTGTCAGTCAACTGAAATTTGTGCCACGTCAAATAGGGCGCACGGTAAGGATGTGTCGCTCATCCTCGGCTAAGCTAAGAATATGCGTGATTGGAGCCCCCGCGCGCCATCAAAAGCTCGTCGGGGATGTGAACCCATTTTTGGGAAATCTGCGAGGAACAGACACAGTTCGGCCGGCGGGGGTTTTCGCCTTTACGGCGCTTGTAAATTGGCCGCCGCCGATTGGCTACGCGCCTGCGGCGAAAGGCGGTAATGCCGGTTCCGCCGAGAGCATCAACCGCGGTAGCGACAGCTCGGGGCAAGCCAATGTCGTCCAAGACGTTGAGAAGTTCAATGACGCCGCCTTTCAGACGGAGTCGTGACGCGGCTATTTCGTCGGTAGCAATCCGAAGGTACTGTCCGCCCCCAAATCTACGCGGTTGAGCGCATGCTCGCCGATCGCGCAGAAGCAGCATCGCGCCGAAAGCTGACGCTGCACGGCTTAACCGTCGTCTGTCATTTGTCGTCTTCGCACTTCGCGGCGGTGTCTACAGGTTACTTCGACCCGTTGACGGGTGCCTGAACGTAACCGACGATTAGGTACATGACCAGGCATGTCGCCATCGTGGGCGCTCGGCGCCGTACTGACCGGGAAACGGTCGATCGCGTCGTCGCCGGTCTTCCGGGCCGATGTCGTGATCGTGTCAGGCGGAGCGAAAGGCCCCGACACATGGGCCGAGGAGGGTGCACGCAAGCGCGGGCTCGCGACCAAAAAATTTCACCCCGACCTCGCTGGCGCCGAAAGCCAAGGCGCAATTACCCGGCGCTATCACGCCCGCAACCAGCAAATCGTAGACGCTGCCGATGCGGTATTCGCCCTCGTTGTACCTGATCGTAAAGGCGGCACCGAAGACACGATCCGCCTGCGCAGAGAGGAGGGGAATTCCAGTCACGATCCTATAAGCGTGAGCGAAACAACGTCTCTTGCTCGGCGGTGCGCGATCGCGACACCGCCCATTTTTCCAAACCCGGGAAATCAAGCTCCGACCTTAGGAAGATGGACCCTAAACTGCCCTCAAGAGATCGCCAATCTCACGATCGCGTCGACATGGATGGCGGCGCAGTCGACGAGCGGGAACGTGGTGTCTTGTTTACTGAAGGCCAATGCAAGATCGGTCCCGCCAAGCATGATTGCCTCGGCGCCATTCTCTTCGAGCAACTTTCGACTAACAGTATTAAAGACCAAACGCTGGGCCTCAGTGACAACACCCGACGTGGCCATCGCAACGTAGGCTTGGTGCACATCGTCCAAGTCCTGTCCGCTTGGCGGGAAGATCTCGGCACGAGCGGCGCCTCCATAGAATCGCGTCTCCATAACTGTCCGAGTTCCGAGGATTCCGATCCGTTTGAGGCCACGTTTTTCGATGGCTCGGCCAACCTCGGAAATTATGTCGACAACGGGCAGTGGGATACCGCTCTAAAGGCATCGATGCAAAAGTGTCCGGCAATCGAAGTGACAACGACGCATTCGGCGCCCGCCGTAACAAGCCGGTTCGTGAGCATCGTCTAGAGACTACCTGCGCTGCGGCGTCATTGCTTAAGATTGCTGAGAAGCGTTGGTGTGTCGGCATGCACAATCGTCAGCTCCAGCGCCGCTTTTTTTCGGGCGAACGTCGAAATCAATCGCCGGTAATAAAAATCCGTCGCCGCAGGGAACGTCAAAGTCACGGCGAGTCTCCTTGTCGATTTCAGACCAAACTCGCGGAGGGCGACGAGCTTCGCCGTATTTGGCCGATGAGCATGCCCGCTGCGCCCTCACGTTCCCTCTCCGATGATCGAAAACGGCACCCAGAATGCCGGGTAGGCGTTCAGGGGACTGGACTCCTCGTTCATGTAGGCCAGCATTGCGCTCTCCGCGTAGGGGCCGGACTGCCGAGGCTTCCGCGGATCGTCGGCGATGCCGAGACGATCGGCCGTGGGCCCGGAGGTCCCAGTTTAGCGATATACGGGGACCGTTCCCGAGGCCGTGCTTCGATCTCCCGCTTCCTTCAGTTTTCGGCCAAGTTCGGCGATGTGGCGTTCCCCCGTTTCCAATGCTTGCGCCGAGGTATGGACCGAGTAATAGCCGAGATGGAGGGGATGCGGATGCGGCACGGCCGAGCCCAGTACGAACACGGCGTCCTCCTTGCCTGGTGCTTCGAGCGCGATGGGTGATTCGCCCGGCTCGAAGATCACCATCTCACCCGCATCGACGGAAGCGCCGGCGTCCAACGATCCCTTGGCGACCGCGAGCCAGCCGACGGTGTGGCCCGCCGGCGGACGATAGGTCCAGGTCTCGCCGCGTCGCAACGTGACCAACAGGTAATTGATGCCCGCCGGGGCCGGCAGCGGGCTTCGAGCGCTTTCATAGCTGCCGACGATGACGTGGGCGGGACCAGCGCGCACCGTGTCCTTCGCCTCCGCGAAGCCGCCTTCCGGTTCGCCGGTCTCAAGCTCGGGCGGCAGAGCCAGCCAGAGCTGGAACCCTTGCAGGCGCGGCACGTCGCCCGCCGACATCTCCTTGCCATGCCAGACACCCCGGCCTGCGCGCATCCATTCGACGCCGCCATATTCAAGCTTGCCAGAGCCGCCTGCAGGATCAGCGTAACGCATGTGGCCTTCGGTGAAAACGGTCACGGTGGCGATCCCGGAATGGGGGTGGACCGGCATCTCGCCCATGGCATGGATGGTGGATTCATCGGCGTCGAAGATGTCGAGAAACACGAAGGGTTTCAGGGTTTGCCCGAGATCGGACGGACTCATCAGCCGCGTGATGGGGCCATGTCCATGCCCGCGCGTGCGCCGGACAATTCTGCGTGCGATCGTAGCGGATGACTGGAAATCGCTCATGCGAGCCTCCTTACGTGTTCGTCAGCCTTTGCCTTGTCGGCGGCGCGTCCCTTCATCGTCACATCCGCCCACCATGCGAGTTCGTCGAGCATCGCCTTGGCGCTTGGCAGGATGGCGTCCTCGATCGCCGAAATCGGTTGCTTCCCGATCATCGGGTGGACCTTCATGAACTCGCCCCCGCCAATGTGCACGGCGGAGCGTACGGGGACCATCTGGAGCTCGACGGCGATGGTCCTGAGATGCTCGACGGCCCTAGCCCCGCCTGTGCTGCCGTATCCGAGAGCAGCCATGGGTTTCCTGTTCCATTCGACATAGGCTTGGTCGAGGGCGTTCTTGAGCGATCCTGGCACGGAGCGGTTGTACTCTGCCGTCACGAAAATATAGCCGTCGAATTCGGCAAGTTTTTTCTGCCAACGAACCGCATTCGGATTTTGGCTGGGTACGTGGGCGTTCGATGCGAGTTCATTGAAGAACGGCAGGTCGAATTGCCGGATATCGACAAGTTCGACCTCCCAGCCCTCGCGCTTGCGCATGATCCCGCAAATCCAGTTCGCCGGTATGTCCGCGAACCGCGCCTCCCGTGTGGAACCGATGATGACTGCGATCTTTGCCATGTTCATTCTTCCTTTCAGCGTTGGTTGAATCCAGATGCCCGAGTGATTGTTATGCGTTCTCATCAAGACAGCGCCGCAGGGCGATCAATGACTTGACGAGCTCCTTCTTTTCGGAACGTTCCACCCCGCTCATCAGGCGGTGCAACTCGTCCCTGTGGCGGGGGTAGTACGCGCGTATCTTTTCATCGCCGGCCGCGCTCAGGCTGACTATCCGGCTTCTGCCGTCCGCGGGGTTCGGCTTTTTCTCCAGCAGTCCGGCTGCAAGCAGGTTGTCGATCACGACACCGATATTCCCGCTTGTCGACAGCCGCCCATCGATGATCTCGTTCACCGTCCGCGGCCCCTTGTGAAGGAGCATCTCGAGCACCGCGAACTGGGATGGCGTCAGACCTTCTGCGGCGATGTGCCTTGCAAGCGGTTTCGCCAGGCTGCGCATCACGCCGGAGAGAGCTGCCACCAGAGTTTCATCGACTGTCGTCATCTTGTATCTCTCTAACTAGAGATAATTTAGCTCTAGCTAGAGATAATGTCAAGGCGCGGCCGACCGTCAGTGCCCGACGACGAGCTGTTGACGGCGAGCGAGGTGGCGCAACTCAAGCTCGATGCCGACTGGGTGGTGCTGTCGGCCTGCAACACCGCAGCCGGCGACAAGCCCGGCGCGGAAGCGCTGTCGGGGCTGGCGCGCGGCTTCTTCTACGCGGGGGCACGAGCGCTTCTGGTGTCGATTCGGAGGCCCCGCAGTGAGCCGCCCGCCACTTGCCGCATGATCGGCGCCGACCAAACCATGTCGACGAAACGCGCGTTGCCGGTCTCGCCGAACAAGCGCGACTGACCGGTGAAATTGATGTGGTCGGTGACCAGCAGGACGCCTACCCCATCTTGGGGCGCGGGCTGCCGGCCGAGTCGGTCCAGATCAGCATCTCGCAGGCGAGCGCGGCCAACGTGCGCACCGCCACCTTCATCACGTCGGCGAGGCCGTCTTCGTAGTAATGGGCGCGCCCTTGCAGCAGTGCGGCGGGCGTGCTGCCGACTCGCCCGAGGATGAGCCGCCCGGCGTGGACCCCGACGCTCGGCGCCGGAAAACCCGGGAGGTCACCATAAGGAAAGTCGCCGAGCCCCGATCCGAGAACGATACCGCGGCGAGAAATTCGGCGCGCGGGCGCGAACAATCCCAACGCATCGCTCGACCGCGCCGGTCATGACGCGCTGCCAAGGCCGAACGGGAACGGCAGCAGCTCGCGCCTTGCACCCTCTCTCGCACGATATAAATTCAGTGAAAATCAAAACCTGGGATAAAATCACATGCCGCGTGGCGGCCGTAGGGCAGGTGCTGGACGCAAGCCCGGCTCGCTGAACAAACGTACAATCGAGGCCGTCAAGACCATCGGGCCGGTCGGCGAACGCCCAATCCGCGTGCTGGTCAGCGCGATGGAAGACCGCTCGGTGCCCTGGTCGTGCCGCATCCAGGCTGCCTCGCTCGTGGCTGATCGTGCTTTCGGGCGCGCTCCGCAGTCGGTAAGCTTCGAGGTGACGCGCCGGCTCAACGATCTGACGCTCGATGAGCTGCGGCAGTTTGAGGCGAGGCTTGCTGGCGAGCACCTGACAATCGATGCGGTTGCGACGCCCGCAGCGGATATATCATCCTGCTAGAACAGCACAAACCTCCGACGAAGCAGGCTCCTCGGCACTGACCTAAGACGCGCATTCTCCAGTTTGACAACCTGCCTGTGCCTATCGGAAAGCGCGCCGTTCTTCAATCATCTGCCACACCGCCGCGGGGGACAGTGGCAGTTCGCGGGGCTCGACTTTAAGTTCGCTCAGCGCAGCCGCCACTGCATTGGCAACGGCGCCGCCCACCGGGATGATGCCGCCTTCGCCGGCGCCTTTGACGCCGAGCGGATTGTTGGGGGAGGGATATTCTTGCAGCGTAACGACACGCAAGTTCGGATAATCGGTCGCAAGTGGCACCAGGTAATCCGCGAGCGATGCGACCAGCAGCTGACCCTCCGCGTCATAGGCAAGATGCTCACCGAACACGGTGCCGCAGCCTTGCACGGCGGCGCCGACCACTTGGCCATGGAGCGTCAGCGGGTTGACGATGCGGCCCACATCATCGACGGCGAGATAATCGAGAATCTCCACATGACCGGTGCCCGGATCGACCGCCACATGGACGGCCGCAGTGCCATACGTGTAGGTCGATCTTGAGCTCTCGAAGATGCCTTCGACGCAGATCTTGCCCCCGGCGAGCTCCGCCCAGCCCACACGGCGCCCATCGTCGGCCTCGACGATCCCGTCGCCCAGCGCAAGATCATGCGGCGGAACCTTAAGTCTCGCCGCGGCCGCGGCACGCAGCGCAGCGACGAGCTTGTTGGCCGCATCCACGATGGCCGAGCCGCCCATCACGGTGGCCCGCGAGCCAAAGGAACCGACGCCGTCGCGCAGATAGGTCGTCGAAGCGTGCAACACCTTGACTCTGGACAACGGCACGCGAAGCGCATCGGCCGCAATCTGCGCCATGATCGTCTCGATGCCTTGGCCCACCGCCGATGAGCCAACATAGACCGCGACCATGCCGTTGGCCTCGACCGCCATGCGGGCGTGCTCACGCGGCCCCGAGCCGCCGCCTTCGATGAAGCAGGCCACACCGACGCCATGATAGCGGCCGTCCACCAATCGTCCGTTCAGGCGCACCTTGTCGGCCCAGCCGAATTCCGCGATGCAGCGATCGAATGTGCGCGTGTAGTCACCACTGTCGCACTGGGTTTTACCAAGGCCGTCATCGGGGATGATCGGGGCTATCCGATAAGGCATCTCGGATGCCGTAAGGAGATTGCGTCGGCGCATCTCGAGTCGATCGACGCTGAGGTCGCGGGCCGCGAGGTCGAGAAGCCGCTCGCAGAAGAAGGCGCCCTCAAAGCGGCCGGGCCCGCGGAAGGTGCCCATTGGCGTCTTGTTGCTCACCATGGCATGAGCTTGCAGCTTAAGGTGCGGCACGCGATAGGGGCCGGCCAGGAACTGCGCAACGTTGCGGACTGGCGTGGTACCGTTCGGCCGCACGTAAGCGCCGATGTCAACGAAGACATCACCGCGAATGCCGCAGATCGTGCCGTCGCGCTCGAGCGCTATCTCAAGCTCGGCCTCGGCCTCGCGGGCATGCGCGATGGTCATGAAATGCTCGCGGCGGTCCTCGACCCATTTGATCGGGCGTCCGAACCGGCGCGCCGCGAATGCGCAGAGGAAGTCCTCGGGATAAAATTCGCCGCGCGCCCCGAACCCGCCGCCAACATCATATTCGACATAATCGACCGCGATCTCGGGCAGGCCCATCATGACCGCGAGAACGCGGCGGTTGAAGAACGGCAGTTTGGCCGCGCCCGACATGGTGAGGCGCTCGCCATCCCATTCGGCCAAGAGCCCGCGCGTCTCCATCGGAAACGCGGTCTGGCGCTGGACCCGGAAGGACTCGCGCCGCCGGTACGGCGCGTCGCGAAACGCAGCGTCGACATCGCCCATCGCAGCCGTGAAAGTGGTGGCGCAATTGCTCGCCGTGCCGGGAAACAGCAAGGTGTCACCCGCCACCGAGACCCTGCGATCCGCAACCACTGGCAGCGGCGCAATTTCGAGTTCGACCGCCAGCGCTGCATCCTCGGCAAGCTCGGGCCTGTCGGCCAGCAGCATGGCGACAGGTTCGCCCACATAACGCACGACCTTGGTGGCGATCACCGGCTGTGCGTAGGGCGCGATGGTCGGGTTGGGCCGGCGGAACGGGATCACCGGGATCACGGGACCAATGTCGTCACCTGTGATCACCGCCCGCACACCCCGCATCGCACGTGCAACTCCCGTGTCGATGTGTCTTATGGCGCCGTGCGCGAGCGGGCTGCGAACGAACGATGCGTGCCATTGGCCGGGCCGGGAGAGGTCATCGAGATAGCAGCCTCGCCCGCGCAGGAAGCGCAAGTCCTCAACGCGCTCGATCGGCGCCCCGACATAGGTGTTGCGGCGGTTCAATTCGCTTTCGCCGGAGGCGAGATCATGTTTTGTCATTCGATCCGTGACCGGCGGGGGTTGGAGCGGATCCTCATGCGCGCGAGGCTAGTCGATCGAATGAAAAAAGCCAATCAGCCAGGTAGCGAAAGCATCAAACGCCAAGCGTTATATCAAGCCTTCGGCTCTTGTAGGGCAAAGCGTGCCGCCGGTCCTCCCCCGCTCCCCGCTTGCGGGGGATGTCCGGTCGTTCCAGTCGACGGAAATCCCGCCTAATTCGTACACCGGCCATGCGAGGCTGCAGCAAGGTCACCGCGAAATGACGGGATTTGAACGCCACGAGGTCAGCTCGGGGAAGCGGTAGGGGAAAATCATCGCACCGGATCAGGAAGGGCACCATCTGGCCGGGCGAGTTCAGCACCGACGAGATCGCGCGGTACGCGCCGCTCCACGAGATGCATGCCTTTGAGTGCGGGTTCGTCGAATGGCGAGCCCGCCTTTGCTGCCGAGTCTTTGCCGGGAACGCCGTCGCGCTCTGGCCTTATGACCTCGGCCAGGAATGTGCTCTGCAGCGAGCACTGAAGGAGGCGCCGCCCAGAGGTAATGCGTGATGCGCGACCTGTCCTATCCTCCGCGCGAAGATTGGCGCTTCTCACTTTGGAGAAGTTGGAGGATGGAGACGGGTGACGACGGGCGGTCCTTGATCACGACCACCTGATGGTTGCGGCCGCGGCCTGTCTCGGCGAGTAGCTGCAGCGCACTGGGGCCTCAGGAGTGAAGCTCCGGCAGCAACGCCCGCAGAGCCGCGCGACCGTCATCCGTCAGAGCGAGGCGCCCCTTAATATCCTTCATGATAAGGCCACGGACCACCAATGCCGAAATGGTCTCGCCAGTGACGCCGGCGGGCTGCCAGTCGGTGCCGCTGCCGACGCGGAACAGGAGCAGGAGCTCCCGCATCCCGAGCGATGCAGTGTGCGGTTTCGGCCTACGTTCAAGCGACATCCGGCCAGCGTCCGTGATGCGGATAAGCTTAACCAAGTGCGTCACACCGGGGCGCGCCATCATGGGCTCGGTCACGATAGTTGCGAGCTTGGTGAGCACGAGGCTCGAGAGCGCCTCCGCGGAGAAGCCATGCACTAAGAGGAAGTGCACGGTCAGACCGCGCGGGTTGTCGGCAAGCTTTTTCAGGGCTCGGCGTTGTTCTCGACTGAAACGACGCGGCGAGGATGTGGAAGGCCCCTTACGTCGCATCTGATCGAATTTGCTTCGCTCCGCGGGCAGGCTCGATCTCGTCATACAGTTCACCGACCCGGCATACCGCTCTTGCTTCCAGGTGAGAATTCGAGCGGTCCCGACCGTCTGCGTGAAGGGCGAGGTAGCCGGCGCCACCGGCGCACGGCGGGACCATGCGCCTAAGCGCTAGTAGAGACTGTTACGGCGTACTTTTTTCAAAACAGCTCTCCTTTCAAAACAGAAGTCAGCGTGAAACCGTCCGCGAGGACCATCAGACAATAAGACCAATGTGATCAAATTGGGAAAATGTAAGTCTTTTATTGTGAAGCAATTTTAAGTAACTTTACGGAGAAATGGATAGAGCAATAGATGGTCATATTAGCAGCGTGAGATTTCCTACTCTGCCGGAGAGATAACAAAAGTTCGTCATACCTAGGATATAAAATCAACACTCTGGGATCGCAAAGGGGGCGAAACTCGACTTCATCATGAACGAGCATCGAGATGATGCTACAGATACGACGTCACCTTCGGCTTCCGATCGACGGTGCCAGTATCCGCGCTCTCGGCGGCCAATGCGTATTCGCGCCCCACAATGCCACCGCGCACCCTGCGTACCGCCAGCTGGGGATTGGCGACGATGACGCTGATGGATTTTTCACCAGGCGTGACCAAGCACCACCCGATTTTGCATCGTGGGGATCCGGTCGAACGTGACACGCCGTCAGGTCCAGCACAACCGCCTCGCCGTCAATCGTGAAGTTCGTTCAGCTCGGCGGCAGCGGCGATCGCCACCAGTCGGGCCCTCCAGTCATAGGCGTTGCGGCTGTAGAGCCGCGCCGAGGGGCCATCGCGGCGGACGACCATCCGGTTTTCATGGACCCAGTCGGCTCCGGACGGCGGTCTTGACGTTAGGAGCGGTTGCGCCGGGATGAACCCGGCCGGAAAAAGCTTGATTCTCATGATTCGGTCCGCTCGGCCGACAGCCGTGGGCGGCGCCGGGCGCGGCATGAAGATGGTCTGCATGCGCGGAGCATCGGGTGGTCAGGATGTCGCCACCCACTAGGCGTTGCGGGCCACCACCTATGATGCATCGGGGATTGTGCGCCGCGCATCAGCTGAGAGCCGCGAGCGGCGGGCCTTACTGGCCCTACGAGCGAGGCGCCTACGCGCAAGCGATCGACACGCCGGTTCAAGGCAGCCTTTCATCGCGCCAGCTCAATTAAACGGTCGCCGATCGCGTCCCCTCCCCCAACGGTGGCAGGTCAGTGCAGGCCGCCGTCGTCCTCGGCCGAGGCATCCGGATGGGTGACAGGCACCTTTGGCAGCGACAGCTGACACTGCTCCAGAGTACCCCCGCGAAGGCGTCTGGCGTTGTGCTCGGACAGGATCCGCGACAGAAGCCATTCCTCGATTTCCGCAAACGTCGCTGTGCAGCAGGTACACCGCAACGCTTGCCTGCTTCGACCTTAAGCCGCGCTAGCTCTTTGGTGTTTCCGTCCAGCTGTGCGGCGATTGCCTCGTTGGCGCTCCGCTCGGTGTTAGCCTTGGGGGCTTCCCCCGCAGCTTCACTTCGGTTCGGGGAAGGCCGAGGCCGCGCGGTGCCGCTTCTGGGTCGATCGCTGCTCGTCGAGATGGTG
>JASHRR010001218.1 GCA_030037185.1 Xanthobacteraceae bacterium
TACCGTCGCGCGCTAAGACGATGCTCGATCATTTGTGGCCTCCTTCGATAGATTACCAGAGACCGCGGTGAGCGTGCAGCGCTCATCACCGCCGAGGGTCCGCCGCGATCAGGTCGTCAGCCCGCTGTCAGCCCGACTGGCCAGGGTCGATCCCCCGACTTCGCGCATCGGCAACGCAGCTGCCGACGAAGCGTCTACGAAACCGAGCTTGTCGTAATCATCAGCGCAGAACTCGTCGCACAAGAATTGCCGTCCGGGGAACGCCAAGCCTGTAATTCCCCATTCAAGGTCAGCAGCCGTTTGCGGCAAAACCCACAACATACAGCTAGATCAATGTTGCCAGTACGCATATTCATCGGACCCCGCGAATCATGGCGCCGGCAAATCATCATAGCGGTATTAGTCGGAAGCGGTTGCGCGAAGAATAGACTTTTGGCCTAAAATAGCGGACGGATCCACTCCGCCAAAAACCCGCGACGACGCCGCAAAGGAAGAGGTGGCACCGATCGTTGGCGCATCAGTTGGGGGCAGGGAAGCCGCAGGCGCTGGAAGTCGGGCTGGGCCCAGAGCCGCCGTGCCGCGCCTACTATAACCTAATTTGATTTCGCTGTGGAGAGTTGGCGCTTGTTGCCAGACCTTTGCTCCAGGGGGTACCGCCCGACCGGGCTACGGCGCGCCGAACCCTGCTTGACCGCCAACTCTCTTGAGGTTAAATCCCGCTAAAAATAGGTGGGTCGTCGTAGGTGATGAGCGGGGTAGACATCATGTTCGACGCGCTGAGTCGGGCGTCGCTTTATCGCGACATGAGTGATGAGTATTATAACGTCGCAGCCGCAACCGGTATATCAACCGAATGTCGAAATCGCTATGTACGGATGGCAGAGCATTACGATGCCCTCGCGGAGGCAGAGGAGGAGCTAGCTTTAGCTCGTGCGAGCGGTTGTTAGCATCAGCTAAAATGGGATGCCGCTGGCAAACCGGTCGATAAGAGCAACGGTGCGGTCGATAAAAAGAACCGTATGGTCATTTGGGCTTCACTGCCGGAGTTGCAACCCGGCGTCCGCGGCCCTTGAGTTCGTTCGTCCCCGGTCTCGGGGCGGCTCGAACCGGGCCAGCAATCTTGTTGCGGCATGTATTCCCTGCAACACCGCCAAGGACGCGCGATCGATCGAAGAATTCCTCGCCAGCGATCAAAGGCGCCTCGACCTGCAGGGCAGGAAAACTCTGCTGCCCTTGTGGTTGTATCGTGGGTACCGAGGTCCGTGTTTTTTTGGCGCGATTAATCCGGACGGCCGAGCTTTGTGCCCGATGCACGACCTGCTGCGCACGCGCAAGCAATTGGTTCGTGAGCAATCGAGCCACGTGCTGCGGGTGCAAAAGACACTCGAGGACCGACATCGAATTGGACTCATTGCTTACGGACTGATATGGGCAAAAGCGGCTGTGCTATGATTGAGGCCCTGATTGCCGGCGAGACCAATCCCGCAAAACTGGCCAGCCTTGCCGATCGGCGGATCAAGGGCATCAGCGGAGAAACTCATCGACGCTACTTGATACCGCCATGGCTACGCTCTCAAGTGGAGCCCGACCTTGGGCCCTGTCCCACCGCTCGAGCTGATCATGTCGATCCCGGGCGTCAAAAGCTTCAGCGCGCACGTCATCGTCTCAGAGATCGGCTTTGACATGAGCCGGTTCCCTTCGGCCGCTCATCTCATCTCCTGGGCTTGCATCTCCCGGAAGGGCTATGCCCACAAGCTCATCGGCAAACGCGGCGGGAACAGAATTTCCGGAACCAGTTTCAGAATGGAGGGCAACGAGGAGTCGGCTATTGCCTAAGTTTATGCGCCGGTTTAGATATTTACCTTGAGCGGCGACGTGCCAGAGTGGTTATGGAGCGGTCTGCAAAACCGTTTACCCCGGTTCAATTCCGGGCGTCGCCTCCAATAAAATCAATAACTTACGGGAGGGCTGAAAGGGATTAAAAGATCAAGTCAGCGATTCGTAGGCGCTGACCTTCGAACTGCGCTGGACAGGGAAGCTGGACAGGGAAGAAGTCGAGCAATCCGACCATCAATGCCCGGTTCGTGTGGGAGCCACCGCGGTGCCGCTGAGGTGCCCACTCACTCAGCGCAAATCCCGGCGTGGTGTCGAGTGAACGGAGTCGGGTGATGGCCGCTCGAAGCATCATCAAGGGACGACCATGAACCGCTATGTCGGAGTCACCGCCCCTTTACGCCCACCACCACATCCGTGGCGACCCTCGATGACGCCCGACCCGTCCGTCCCCAGAGTGACGGGAAAGGGCACCGGTGGCCGCCACTCAGGAGGAAGCATTTATACCTGTCGCGCAGGTACCAGTCGGGGGGATTGATGCTATCCGCGTGAACACGAACGAGCGCCCCACCCGGCTTCCGCTCTGGCGCAAAGACATCCTCGTAATGGAGCACTTCAGGGCCACCGAACTCGTGCAGCCGGATCGCCTTCATCGTGTTTGTCGGCATCGCTTTCTCCGTCACGGCAGATGGCGTCGGGCTCGGCACGCTGTACGGTCACTTCCCGACGCGAGAGGCGTTGCTCGAGGCCTTGCTTCGCGACGAGCTTCGACGAGCTGACGGCAAAAGCAGGCAAACTCGAAACGTCGAGCTCACTCGACGACGCTCTCGTGTCGTGGCTACACGAAGCCGTCGCGGTCGCACCCAATGATCGCGGCGTTGTGGTGTCGATGATGGCCGCCATCGCGGACCCGAATTCCGCACTCGATGCTTCGTCCCTCACGATGCGCGCGGCAGGCACGCAACTCCTCGCCCGCGCGCAAGCCGAGGGCGTGGCACGGACCGACATCGATGGCGCTGTCCTGTTCGCGCTGGTCGGGGCGGCCTACTGTAGCGTGGCTCCGCGACCAACCGTCGCTTTCGCCACGCGTCGATCATCTCGTCGGTGTTATCGCGAGCGCGATCGTCACGAATCGAGCGAGCATTGACGTCAAGGAGGAACGCCGCCCACGGGGACCACGCGGACAGGCGACTTGGCCGCACGACTCTGCGACGGGGGAGTGTGTCTCGCGAAGGGTCGATTACCAGTCCGCCTTCAAGCGGGTGACGGATGCTTTGCCCGGAGGTACGTCACCCGGGCCTCAGCAATCAGGATCGAGTCCGATTCGGATCGCTTCGCGACAGAGCCGATCTGAGTTCTGCTCATCGCGGCAAGGACCCATGGAGATCCTGCTTCTGACGTTTCGGTCCTTCGAGAACGTCATCGAGGACAACCGCTCGTTCAACGAGCCTCGGCACGAGATGATCGCCAGCAAGCGGGTGCGAAACCTCGCTCGACTTCACGCCTGGGTGTTTAGACACCGGCCGCCTCAGTGCGAGGCGCCTCTCGTCATTCATTGCTGGCATCTAAAAACCTGCACATTTGCTGTATGTGCGATGAAGGGGTAATGCCCATGGAGCGAGGGGGGGTCATCGTCGTTGAGCGCGGGCCAACTGGGTCAAACCGGGAGGAGCCTGCAATTTCAGCGGGTCCGCAGCATTCGGGCGATCGCACGAGCCGGATGACACCGCGCAAAGTGGCAGAGCGACTCTGGCGCTGACTTGCTGCCCGTGCCCCCATCAATTTATGCGAAAGGCGCCCATAGGCGCCTTTCTTATGCGTTCCTACTCAATAGTTCGCCGTGCGTGATGACGAGCACACGGCTGATCGGCTCAGCGCAGTGCGCGGGCCGCTACCATACATGCTTGTGGACGACGACTCCGCGATGGAATCCATATGCAGGTACGAACTTACGGTGGACAACAACCCCACGACGGCCCCACCGCCGAAAGAAGACCTTGTCAATATTGTAGTTGTCAGCATAACCAACGGATTGTGAGACACCGAGTGAAGCCTCTCCGGGAAGGGCCGGCGCAGTCAAAGTCGAACCTACTGTCGCAATCGTCAGGGCCGCCAAACCTATCGTTACCTTGCGCATGATCATGATGATGTCCATTGTTCTGCACCCCAACCTTTGAGAATCAAACTCGACAGGTCCTGACGGGTTGCAGCCGTGCGGCACAGTCGCGCGGCGTGAGCCGGAGCC